>NZ_LCWN02000133.1:0-2364 GCF_002078205.2 Vulcanisaeta sp. EB80 | reverse complement strand
CAACGCCTAGGTTTGCGCCAGTCCTTACATGATTAAGTAGCCAGGTTAAATCATCCCTACCAACATCATTACCTATCCTCCTAGCCAGTGCCAGGTTTGCTATGTAGGTATCATTATACCTACTGGCAACACCCTCGGAAACGTCGGCGGCCTTTAGTAACAAGTCCTTACTGAACGAGCCATTATGAACCATGTAGAGCTCGGAACCACCATTAGTGATAGCCCTAACTGGGTGTGTCGAGAATATGTTTATTGGAGTACCCGTGCTTGCAGCCCTCGCATGCACCATCATCACCACAACACCATCCAAGCTCTTCAGGAAGGACCCAATAACACCCACCGGGTTATCCTCGAATATCGGTTTAACACTCCTGTGATGAAGCATGGCAACACCAGAATCCCTAATCCCAATGACCAGCGCTCCCCAACCATCCCTATGTTGCTCCTCGTTTAGGAACTCCCTACCGTAGGGATCCATGGATGCTGCATTAACAAGGCTCTTGACCACGTCCACCAGGGTTTCGCCATCCTTAACACGACCCACTGCCAGAACCATCCTACACATACTAGTTAAGCGAGTAGTCAATGGGACAATTATAAGTGTTACGTGTGGTTAGGAATTGGCTTAATGGGTTTTAATAGACCCATTGGGTGCAACGGCTTCATTGAATTACCTTACTTATCTTCTCCCTGGCGTTCTCAACAACCAACAACGCCAACCCTAGGTCTGTTAACTCCCTCAGGATACTAATTAATAGTGTGCTTTGGTTTACGGGGGTTATTATCAATATGTATTCACCAGCCCTCGTAACTATTAAGTCCGAACTCCCCAAACCAGCCTTACCAAGCATCTTATCAACAGAACCCTTAACCGCAGCCAAAACGGCACCCAGGGACTTCATATTTACGCTATTCCTCGACACGGATGATATGATGAAACCATTACGATAAATAAGCATGGCACCCACAATACCATTGCCAATATCCATAGCAAGGCTCCTCAATATGGAACCAACCTCATTGTTAATCCGGGACATGCATTTTAATCAAAAAGAACCACCTTATAAATTTTTATTTCAACAGACTCCATGAAAATGTTTGCATATAAATCGATTGAAAGCAAAAGTTCTTCGATGGAATCTGAATTAGCATTTAATTAAGGGTTGATCAGACAGTACATCCGTGAGGTAGGTCTCTATCTTATGTAATACACGTGGGCGAGAGGGGTCCAGCGCGCGCATTCTTGTCGTAACATTCAGTTTTTAAACTATGTTCAATTACACATAATAAATAATCTACATATATAATCAGCATTTATATATAGGTCTCTTTACTCATCTTATAAACATCGTATACGTGCCATAATTAAGAACATATTAATTTACTTTTTCATAATTGACATAATGATTATTAATACAAGGCTCGAGATTATTATGAGATAAGCGTACTACTCACTGAAACTGCACCAACTTCGCTGGATGATTAGTACTCGTTATACTAGCAGCTCTCGAACCCGCTGTTGAGCCCTTGGGTTAGTTCATAGCACTACCGAAATAAGTCATAAAATAATGCACAGCTAGCATGGCATGGGTGAGTGTTCGGTGCCGTATTTTGAATCATCCTTGGTTTACATATGCATAGATTTTGCCATTACTACCTATTGTGCTGAAGGTTATTGTGAACCCATTACTTGGTATAATACTTGTGTGTACACTGTAGCAGAATATTTCCGGTACACCACCGGCTGAGTAGGCATTTCCGCCAAGGTTTATTGTTACTGGATCTGTTGTAGTGCCATTCATCGTGTACATCACTAATGTGAGCACGCCCTCGCTGTTTGGCGGTATTGTTATTGATGGCTCTAGGTCACATAGCATCGAGCCTATCGTCGTTGTTCCTCCTATTGTCAGTTGCTTGTTCCCGTTGTTCTTTATGGTTATTGTTATTGTTATCAGATTGTTTGACTTGACAACCGTGGCATTTGTTGATACATAGCTAGGATTATTACCAGGATTTTGTGCATATATTAGTGATGTGAGTACGTTCTCTAGCTTATTGACGTTGAAGTGGAGTGGTGCTAATAATGCTATTGCTAGAGCTACCAAAGTGATTGTAAGGAATATGTGTGATATATCCATTGTTCCCAATTTATTTTTGTAAGTCATTAAATGAGTATTCAGGCTCTAGTATTTAAATTTTTCTTCAATTTTCTAAGAAAATACGTTCTATTCTAAATAAAACCACCAATACCCAGTTATTAACATAGAAGAAAAATAAAATAAGCAATGATTTATGAAGAATAAATATGGCACCAAACCCAATAAGGATACCGGTGGCATTCATAGATCCAGTCATAGGTGACCT
>NZ_LCWN02000016.1:0-36958 GCF_002078205.2 Vulcanisaeta sp. EB80 | reverse complement strand
GTGGGTTGGGGAAACTACGTAATAGCATGGCTGCTTACGTACAGCGGCTCGGACTGCAGGCTGTGGCAATATGTGCTCCAAAAATGCATGGAGAGCGGGCTTTGCCGTGAAGTGGTATCACTACTACCCACAATAGGTTATGACCTAAGGAGGCATAAGTGCTATGACTTGCTTGATGTCGAAATGGCCGAAGCCAACCGAACACCTCAACCACCCAACCAACCTAGATACCCAAACCACCCAACTACCCAAAATCACCCAAGCTCCTCAAAACACCTAAGCCCTCGAAACAAACACCTACTCAAACGCTCAAAAACAAAGCCCCTCAAAACCAAAACGCCTAAGCCGCTTAGGGCCCTCGAAATCAAAGCCCCTCCCTGGGTCCTCCCTCCCTTCCTCAACCCTCCCCACCTAATCGGTGGGCCGCCCCAGACAGAGGGGCTCACTGGGTTTAGGGGGAGCTCGCCGAGAAATTGCATGTGGAGAGGGGGGAGTAAGAAGGGGTGAGAAATAACCCAGTGGGTCCCGTCGAAGGGAGGTCCCACCGGGCTGGCCCGTTGGGGCGTTGGAAGACCAAGGGCCAGTCTTGGTGGGGGTGAACCCGCCCGATTGGGCAATGGGGTGTTGGAAGACCAAGCCCAACCGAGCGGGCCGCCGACCACCCGAACCGATGTGGGGTTGGAAGACAGGAAGGGTAGGGAGTCGGCGGGGGAAGGGCGGGGACCCCAGGGACGGGGCAAAGCCCAGCCACCCAAACAACAAAACGAGGCAATAATCCAAACAAGTGTTTACCACCTCAATCGAGTAAACAAACAATAGCAAGCAAACCCTAGAGATGAGGAAACAAGAACCAACAAGTGATTGAAATACCACGGAGAACAAATGCCTAATCAACGAAACAAGGAATTAAACAAATGTTTAATAAATGATTCAATAAGTGGGAAAAGAGAAAGTCATCCCTAGGGGTTGCTGAACAAGTGGCTAGGGAGGAATGGGGACGAAAGCGTTATAAGGCACTAAGGCGAAAGAGGACTTGCCCCGCCTAGGGGTCCGGGGCGGGGCCTGGGTCACTTGGTGGGAGGGGCGCCCTTCCTTGGGGTGCCTCTCTTCTCTCGACCCGCCAATCACCTCAACCCAATTCTCGTCCTGTTTTTCCTCATCTGGGTTGGGTGGTGGTTTGGGGTCGGGGGAGGAGGGGTGCCTCGGGGAGGGGTGCCTCTGTGACTGTGACCCCCGATCCCCGTGGTTGGGTAACCCCAACCACGAATTCCTCCCACCAAGTGACCCAGTATGGAGACCAGGTCACGAGATAGGGTCTCTATGAAGCCCTGGGTTTCGCCACGCTCGGACCCCGTGGCTGGGACCCAGGGCGGATTGAAAGCAGAGCGGGGGAGGCTTAGCCTCGCCCCGCTAGGGTCCGAGGGGAGGGATGAAACGCCTAATGGCTCCAATGCCTCAGATGCCTCCAATGCTAGGAGGTTAGTGTTGTATGATGGCTCTGTGGTTAATATACCTGGTGGTTTAGATGCTAGGTTGGATAGGTGGGGTAATGTTGTTTATCGTGTTGTTGATTGTGATGTTGTTTTGCGCCTTGTTGCTGAGTTGCTTCTTTATGTGGTTAGGAGTTACAGAGGTTCTGTGGTTCGTTTGGATGGTAGGAGGATTAGTAGGTTGTTGGGTCTTCGACAGCGCGGTGGCGTCAGTGGTTACTTAGAGCCCTATTCGATGTCGAGGATTTACGGCATACTATCAATGCTGGGGTTTGAGTTGTCAAGAAGCAACCATAGAATCACAATCACAATCGACCTAAGGAAGCCAATAATAAGAGAAATAAAAAGTGCCGAGTCAATAGATGAGGCGATTAAAATCGTTGAAAAACACCTGAGGTGACAAGGCATGGCCCCGCAAACCCACGGCCGGTGGGGCGGGGAGGTTCGAGATTTGCATGGAGTTGGTAAACCAAGCAATGAGGTGCCTAGAGAACAACGATAAACAATGTGCAATGAGACTAATTGAGGAGTTAGTTCGAAGCCAATGCCACGATGGTAGGTTGGTTAGTAAGGAGGTTGCGGACAAGGTTAAGGATGTGGTTCATGATCTGTGGTTAGTAAGCGATAATGAGTGTAGGTGCGAGTTGCTAAGGATGCTTAAGAGTCTTGATGTATTGAGAGGCTGGATCAGGAAGGCGTTAGACATGAATACGAAAAAGCTGAACAAATGGCTCGCTAGGTGCAGCATCGATGGGAAGAGTAAAATGGCGAGGAACAACATCGTTGAAGACGTCGAGGACCTACTGAGGGATGTGCTCGGCTGGGACGAGACTGGGATGTGTGAGGAGTTGATGCGTTTCATAGGCATCGACGTCAATGAGTTCAGGAGACACGGGATAGAGCCTTGTATATGGCTGATCGGGCTCGAGGGGCTGAGGAGCCTAAAAAGACCGTACTGGTTTGGGCTGAGGGTCAGCGACCTAGCGGTGAGAAGGCGCGAAAAATACATCGAGTTGAAATTAAGGACAACGAACACCATAGACGCAGTATTCTTCCCGATACTTCTGAGCGTAGTTAAGACACCCAGCCTGGAAATTGAGTGGGGAAGAGCAATACCATGGACGAGACATGTGACTAGGTCAATTGATTTGTCATTCTGCGTATACCTAGGCATTGATGAGTGGCCGTGGCCCACCGAGCTAAGCGCCGATGAGCTCGAGAAAATACTCAACAACCTCAGTGATGAAGGGCTGGCAATGTTCATAGCGGGACTGATAGATGGAGATGGGTCAATACAGCGCAAGTCTAAGAGTGACTATCATGCTGTTATAGTAATTACGGCTTGTAAGGCTTGCCCGAAGAAGGTAATCCTCGACGTGCTAAAGAGGGTGGTCGCCGAGAGGTTCGGCATCACCGGAGACATTTATTCAGATGAAGCAGCTAATACTTTAGTGTTCAGCGGCGAGGACGCCGTTAGGTTGCTTAGGCGTGTTGTTAAGTACATCCACCACCCACTCAGGAGGTTAAGGGCCGAACTGTTTTTAGCGTATTACGAGGGTAGGATAGATGATGATGAGTTCGAAAAGCTTTACGAAACAACGGAATATGAGTACGGAGGTCCAGACATTAAGCGCAATCACGGCTTAGATGTCCTCGCCCGAGCAGCCCCACAAACCCACACCCACGGGGGTTAAAAAATTTTCCAAATCCAAACCCGGGAAACATAGAACAAGATTCATGGTGGGCCCGGTGGGATTTGAACCCACGACCTACGGGTAGCTTCGCCATACGGCTCTGGAGCCCGCCGCTCTGGACCTTGCTGAGCTACGGGCCCGATATATTGTTTTTAACGGGTCTTTTAAGCTTTGCTTCATGCCCTAATACCTCTCATAGAATGCTTGCCTTAGTGTTGATCCTACGAGCCCTATTGCCACCTTAGCGTGTGGTATTGGGAATCCGTAGAATCCGTGGGTTACGCCATTAAATCTAACAACTACTGCCGGCACACCGGACTCGGCAAGTTTTACTGCATAAGTTTCAGCCGAGTCCCTGAGTGGGTCGTACTCGGAGGTTATTATTAGGGCTGGCGGTAGGTTCTCTAGGTCGTTCTTAAGGATTGGGGAGTACCTCCAATCGAAGGCGTCAGATGGTTTACTCAGGTATGCCTTATTGAAGAATTCCATTGCATCCCTCTCAAGGAAGAAACCCGTCGCATACTCCCTTATCGAATATGATGCCAAATCAACGCCTAGGAATGGGTTTATGAGAACTTGGTACTTAAGCCCTGGTCTTAAGCCCTGATCCCTAGCCATTATTGCCACAACCGCAGCCAAATTACCACCAGCACTATCACCACCCACTGCCACCTTTTCAGGGTCACCGCTAAGTTCTCCTGCGTGCTCGAGAACCCATTTAGTGGCGTCGAATGAGTCTATAACGGCGGCTGGGAATTTATTCTCAGGTGCTAATCTGTAATCTACAGAGACTACAATACAATCACAGGCATTGGCCAGCTCCCTACACAGTGGGTCGTAAGTTTCCACATCACCAAGAACGAAACCGCCTCCGTGCATGTATACGAGAATTCCAAGGCCTTTACCATCCCTCGGTACGTACACCCTAGCCGGTATCCTGGTCTCTGTGCCAGGTATTGTTATGTCAAAGACCTTGTACACAGGTCTCTTCGGTTGGTTAGCAAAGAACGCCCTAAACAATCGCCTATACTCATCAAGTGGTATTTTCGTTATTTGTGGTATGGCTTTATTCAATTCCTCAAGAATCCTCCTTACCATGGGGTCAAGTGGCATGGTTTATGCTAAATACACATGTTATTAAGTGCTTCATCTATATAGCCATGAAGAAAAAAGAGAACCAACGTATAATCCTCCAACCCCACCTATACCTATGTCTATACCCACCTACTTGCTGTACTGCCAGCGTGAAAACCAAGGTACTTGATGCTGCCTCCGTATCGAGAACTACGATTGCCCCATCCTCACGTTGAATAATCACAGGCCCGCAGGGCGTTGCCACCAAGACCTTTACAACGGAGCCCTCCATTATCCCCAAATCCCTAAGTCTTTCCGTGCTCACCTTAGTAATCTTAACAACCGAATTATTAGGCACCCTATTTATTGGTATTTCCTCCCCCACCTTCACCACCTCAGTGTTAAGAGGATTGATGTTAGGTAATATGTGAAGTATGCCATGACTAGTGCCAATACGAATTGAAGGACCGTATTAATGATCGTTAATTTAAGCCCCACAATCCTCCTCTCCATTATTAATGTGGCTATGCAGGGTGAGTAGAATGTCACAAAGACCATCAGGGCTAGGGCTGATGGTATTGATAATGAGGCGGCAATCGCGTTTGTAAGACCGTGTTCACTGACGCCGTATAGTAGGGCTAACGTGCTTAGCACAACCTCCTTAAACACATAACCGTAGACTAGGGAGGCTGATATTTGCCATGGTATTCCAATGGGTTTTAATAATGGTGCCATGGCATTACCCACAATTCCTAACCACGTATCCCTTAATAAGTCAGGGTTTATTAATGCCGAGGGTCCTATTAATCCCTCTGGTCCACTTATTGATAGTAACCACATTACTATTATGAAGACAAATATTAACAAACCAGCCCTTATTACGAAGTCGTAGGTGTAGTACCACACCTTCTTAATGAAGGCTTTGTGCAGTGGTATGATTAATGGGGGTAACTCGTATACATAAGGTACAGTGCCGCCTACAAAACGCACCCTAACTCTGGTTAGTCTAGACACTATGGTTATGCCTATAAATGCCACCACATACGGTATGATGACGATCACACCCATTAATTGGGGCATCACTGCGGCTGCTATTAGGGCTATTATTACGAACCTAGCAGTGCACGGTATGTACGGTATCATTAACGCAGTAAGCAACCTATCCCTGGTGCCAGGTATAGCCCGTGTAGCCGCTATGGCAGGTACGTTGCACCCCGAACCAGCTATTAAATATATCAAACCTCTTGATGGTATCCCAACCCTTCTCAACCACTTTTCTATTGGGAATGTTACCCTAACTATCAAGCCTGAATCCTCTATAAACGCTATCAGGAACGCGACACCGAATACATAGGGTATGAACTTCACGAGTACGGCTGCGCCGTTCCAAACACCGTCAATTAAGAGCGACTTTAGTAATTCATTAAATACGTAGCCTCCCACGATTTGTTCCATTGGTACTGCGTCAATAAGACTCGAAACTAAATCGATCAACGGTTCCAGAGCTAGGAATATTACCTCAGCTACCGTAAAGAGTAGGAGTATTGATAATGGAAACCCATACCTTGGATTTAGAAATACCCTGTCTAACCCACTGAGTGCGTATTGCCTGGTTGTTCTTACGACAAACTCTGTAACAAGTCTTTTCACCGTCGCCCATCTAATAGAGGTCACGTATTCACGGATATTCGGTACTTCTCTATGTGCTTCATTAATAATGTTTCTCAGTTTCTCATTCATACTAACGGCATTGCTTAGTAATGGATTACCCGCAAGAATCTCGATAGCCATACCACGTGAGACGCCCAGGGCATTAACTATGGAACTTATGTATCTCTCCAACTTACCGTAATCAACAATTTTAGCATTACCAGATTTCAACTCCCGAATCTTAACAATATGCTCTCTTAATCTCCCTAATCCAGTACCACTTACGGCTATGGTTTCTATTACCGGTACACCCAATACCTTAACCATATAATCAACCCTATAATGAATACCCATCTTCTTTGCAAGATCCATCATATTCAGCACGAGTATTGTCGGTCTCCCAAGCTCAAGCACCTGTATTAGTAAGTAAAGCGTCTGCTCAGGGCTCAGGGCTGAGCCCACCACTAATACACCATCATAGTTACCCAAAAGTGCTTCCTTAGCTGCAACCTCCTCATCAACCATATTAGGCCTAAGGCTATACGTACCAGGTAAGTCGAGCATTATTAACTTGGTATTACCAATTCTGTAATTGACCTCGTTAATGGCAACCGTTGTTCCCGGGTAGTTTGCGGTTCGCATAAATGCACCGCTAAGCTTGCTTATGATAGTTGATTTTCCGCTATTTGGTATTCCCATGATTATTATTTTTATTACTTCACCGTGATCCCTACTCATTTAGTAGTCTTAAGTTAGGATTATTCAATAGTTTAAAAAGTAATTATCATTTACTTATTAGAAATCATTATAGCAAAGGGTTTATAAGTTACATTAGGGTTACCCTAATGATATGAAAGCACGAGACCGAAGGGTGTGGATTCTTGGATTAGTAATTGCAATAGCCGTAATGATGGCAGTAATGTCTATGCCCCAGGTGCTTAAACCCGTGGCTAGGTTCATTGTTAAGTCAATGGGCCCTTATTGGATTCTCGCAGTATTCATAATCGGCATAATCCACGGTTTGAAACCTGATGAGCACACGTGGTCCATTACAATCTCTTACGGATTAATGCAAAGAAATACACGCGGTGTTATTACAGCAGTTGCTGTCTTTGCGGGCGCGTTGACCCTCGTTTGGACGCTAATGAGCGCCTTAGCCGGTCAATTAATGGGATTACTAGATACATCGCTTCTCGATCCCTATGTAGATATCATTGTCGGCCTAACAATGATTGGAGTAGCCGCATACCTAGTCTTTGGAAACCATGAACACACCGAGGAAGTAAAGACGGCTGATTATAAGGTGATTTGGATACATGGTTTGGCGGCGGCATTCGGTGGCGATTTCTTTATAGTGCTTATACTCACGATAGCCCTAATCCCCCTAATATCGCCAGGCTTATCGTTTTTGGTAGGTTTAGCGTTCGGTATTGGTTCATTGATTGCCCAGTCCGTAATTGTCATCGCAGTGTATAAGGGTATTGTACGTAGTGTTAGAGATTGGGGTACGGTTGCTATGGCTGGTAGGATTGCCCTTGGCATATTGGGTTTATTCATGATAGGGCTTGGTGTTACCTCATTAATACTTCCCATTGAATGGGGGGACACAGTTTATTAAGTTCCTAGAAACCCAGTTAGGCGTGGTTGAGTCGGAAGTCATCAGATTAGGGAGTTTGTTATTTACGTATCCAGTAATTAGACCTAGAAGGCTTAGGTCTAGTTGGCTCATTAGGGATCTAGTGGCTGAGACAACGCTTAAGCCTAGCGATCTCATTATGCCCCTTTTCATTAAGGAGAATTTGAATGAGCCCGAGCCCATAAAGTCGATGCCAGGTCAATATAGGTGGCCCCTTAATGATAAGTTAATTAACTTCGTGGATCAACTAGTGAATTCTGGCGTAAAGTCTGTGATACTCTTTGGAATACCTGAGCATAAGGATGAGTGGGGTAGTTCTGCCTATGATGAGCATGGTATAATTCAGAGGACAATAAGGTTCCTTAAGGATTCCTTCGAGGACAAATTAGTGGTGATGGCTGATGTATGCCTATGCGAGTATACGGATCATGGACACTGCGGTGTGGTTAAGAAATTACCAAATGGTGGTTATATTGTTGACAACGACACAACAATAGGGCTTTACGCGAAGATTGCCGTGACCTATGCGGAGGCTGGTGTTGATGTTGTGGCGCCGTCTGGTATGATGGATGGGCAGGTTAGGGCAATTAGGGAGGCGTTGGATAGGGCTGGGTTCAGTAATGTTGCGATAATGGCATATAGCGCTAAGTATGCAAGTTCGTTCTTCGGTCCCTTCAGGGAGGCTGCCAGTAGTGCTCCTAAGTTTGGTGATAGGCGTAGTTACCAGATGGATCCTAGGAATGCGTACGAGGCTCTTAAGGAGGTTGCCATGGACATTGGTGAAGGCGCCGACATAGTCATGGTGAAGCCAGCAACCCTCTACTTAGATGTGATAAGGCTCGTTAAGCAGAGCTTTCCGGAGGTTCCCTTGGCGGCTTACCAGGTCTCTGGTGAGTATGCCATGTTAAAGGCTGCGATAATGAATGGCTGGCTCGATGAGAGGAAGGCTGTTCTTGAATCATTGATTGCGATTAGGAGGGCTGGAGCAGATTTAATAATAACGTACTTTGCAAAGGATGTTGTTAATTATATTGATGAGATTGAAAGGTTGTTTTAATAAGCCCGTTTTCTAAAAATAAGTATTTATTCAATATACTTATTTTTATTCTAGGGAAAGCAATATAAATCCCTCTGCCCACAGCATCACGGATTGTTATGGATCTCAACCAATTCCTGTCCGAAAGGACTAGATTGATGAAGGCGTCAGAGATTAGGGAGCTCCTTAAGTGGGTTACGGAAAATGTGATTTCATTCGGAGGGGGTATGCCTGATCCATCATCCTTCCCGATCAAGGATATTATGGAGATTACCAGGGATGTTTTGCTAGCCAGAGCAGATAAGGCGCTTCAGTATGGAGCCACGGGTGGTGTTGCGGAATTGAAAGAAGAATTGATCAAGTTTATGGGTAAAGTGGGCATTAAGGTTGATGGTCCTGAGAGCGTGATAATTACCGTAGGTAGTCAAGAGGCCCTCGACATCATTGGTAGGTTATTCATAAACCCTGGCGATTACGTAATTACAGAGAGCCCCACATACTTAGCCGCATTACAGGCCTTCAGGATATACGGACCAAGAATAATTGGTATACCTATGGATGAAGAGGGCTTGAAAGTTGATATTCTCGAAGAGACGCTTAAGAAAATCAGCGATGATGGTAAGGTTAAGTTCGTCTATGTAATACCCACGGGTCAAAATCCGACAGGGATTACAATGAGTAGGGAGAGGAGGAAGGCTCTTCTCGAGGTCGCGAGTAGGTACGATGTGTTGATTATCGAGGATGACCCGTATGGGTACATATACTTCGGTGACGGCGAATCCCCTGATAGGCTTAAGGCAATGGATAGTGAGGGTAGGGTGATTTATCTATCCACATTCAGTAAGATTGCCGCGCCAGGTCTGAGGCTTGGTTGGGTTGCCGCGAGTAGGGAGGTTATTAGGTGGTTTGAGTTGGCTAAGCAATCCATAGACCTACACACGTCAACCCTCAACCAGTACATAGCCGCCGAACTGCTCAAGAGAGGTGTCATAGAGAGAAATATACCTAGGATTAAGGAGATATATAGAACCAAGAGGGATCTCATGCTCCAAGCCCTAGGCGAGTACATGCCAGATAGTGTTAGTTGGACAAAACCGTCGGCTGGCATGTTTATTTGGTTAACGGCACCCGAAAACATTGATACGGGCGAAATGCTTAATGTGGCGATTAGGAAGTATGGTGTGGCCTATGTGCCAGGTAAGTCCTTCTACCCCAATGAGGAGAGGCGTAACGACATGAGGCTTAATTTCACATACCCAACACCGCAGCAGATCTTTGAGGGTATAAGGAGGTTATCGTTAGCCATTAGGGAGTATATTCAGTGATCAAAATTTCTTTTAGTTTCACTAAAGTTTCTCGTGAAGTTTACAAAGTGTTTTTCACGAATTCTTATAAGCTACCTCTTTATTGATTCCTGAATGCAGAGACGCGATATTAACAGCGTGATTAATGAGGCAGGCATTAATAGGCTGGGTGATGTATTGGGTATTGTTGAACGTAGTGTTAATGAAGGCAATAGGTTGATTTTGACTGTAGGCTCGAGACTTAGTTACAATGATATAATTAGTAGATTATTCATTGGTTCCTACGTGTTGGTGATAGACTCTACAACAAATAGCGAGGTGATGCTAAAGGTCAGTAAGATAGAGAATATACCTAACCCACCACCATCAATTGGAGGTTTAGACTCAACCTATGTGAAGGTTTTCGGGGATTTCGTAATTACAAGAACGGGTAATAATGGCACGTATAGATACTCATCACTCCTCATAATACCGGCGAGCGGTAGCTTATTATTATACCCAAATGATGAAACTATTCGCGACTTCTTCGGTTTGAGGGGCAATCTACCAATAGGTAAAGCCATGATTAACGGCTTTAGTGTCCCGGTGGCAATAGATAGTAAGGCATTGGATAAGGGTATGCTCATAATTGGACAGCCAGGGTGTGGTAAATCACTCCTAACTAAGGGAATCATTAAGGAGTTGTATGCGATTAGCGATTATAGGAACATAGTGATAATCGATAGAACGGGCGAGTACACAAAATACCTTGTAGAGAGGGGTCTTAACGTCTCATTATTATTGCCTCTCGACCTAATGAGGCTTGGTCGGTCAATCAATATTGATGAGTTAAGAAGGTACGTAATTGACAAGTTGAGAGCCCTTGGATTTCGGAGTAAGGTTAAGGTAAAGATGAGCCTTTCTAAGGATGATGGTGTTGAATTCAATGTTTATTTCCCTAAGCGGGAATTTGGATCGATAAGCGTATTTCCATCATCAATTAGATTTAGGTGGTTTATTGAGAGAGCCATTAACTATCTAGATCCTGAGGTTAAGTATATAGTCACGACATTAATGATGGAGAACGATAAGTCACTAAACACGGCGCAGAATTTCATGAATGCGCTAAGGAACCCAGAGCTACTCAATTTACTTAATAAATCATCCATTAATAAGGCAATGGACCTCACATACTTACTAAGAAACTCAGGTTATTTCGATGCAGTAATTAATGTTGGTGGTGAAAACATTGATATATCCATATACAGCCCCATGAGGTTATTACGGAATAAGCTCGTGATATTCGACATACATGAACTACCCGAATATTTATTAAATGTTTACGAGGTTGTCCTGGTGGAAGATATTATTAGGTGGCTTATGGGCTTAAGGAATGGTAAGGTGATTATTGTGGTCGATAACGCCGAGGGTCTCATGGGCAGTAGTGACTTGCTAAGTACGTTAATAAATAATGTGAGGATCGGTAGGATCTACGGTGTATCGTTCATAATAGCCACAAGGACATTCTCCAGGAAGTTATACAGGGAGTTTGGTAATGTGGTTTTCATGAGAATGAGCAATTCACCATTAAGGATTAATTGCAATGAGACAACGAACTTACTTAACAATGAATTTATTTTATTATCTCCCTGGCTGAATATCGATTGCATAAAGGGTTCAATAGCGTAACCCTTAATTAGTCCACATGGAGTTTGGGGTAATGACCGTATTAATTATCGAGTTACCACCATTAAGGAGAATTGATAACCTGGATAATTACCTGGAAATGGTGAATTCCGTAGTGGATTACGCAACGCATATAGATATTCCAGACTCAACCTTTGCAAACCCATCTGCAAACGCCGTATTAATAGGCTCCTTGATTAAGCATAGGTTCAGTAACGTCGAGGTTATAGCAAACGTTAGGGTTGCAGACCACAATAAGGTGGGGCTCACGGCATTGATAATGGGTGGTTTGGTGAATGGTGTCAGGAATTACCTACTCATGAGGGGCGATTTAGGGCCTGAGGTTACGGCAGTGCCTGACCTAACACCCATCAGCGCCATCGGGTACTTGAGGGGTGTGGAGCAGGTTAAAGGTGCTAGACTTGGTGTTTCAATCTCCAGTTTTGATGAGAATTATATTAGGGATAGATTGGAAGCGAGACCTGACTTTGCCATGCTGCAATATACACTATCGATGGATGACCTAATAAGGACCGCTGAGGTTAATAGGGAATTCGGCGTGGATATCTACCCAGCCCTCCTGGTAATAACTAATAAGTCCGCGAGGACTATAAGCAGGATACTAAATACAGATATCCCAGTGCCTCAGGACCCAATTAGTGACGCCGTAAGGAGGGCTAGGGAAATACTGGAGCACTTCCCCGGGGTCTACATATCAGCGCCAGGAGATTTTAATGCCATTGTGGAAACTGCCAGGGCCATGCATAAGTACCTATGACTCACCCTCCTCTTCCTCCTCACCAGGTAATCTAAGTAATGACTTCACCTGCTTTTTAGTTGCAGTCTCAACCTTGGCCTCGAGCTTGTCCTTATACATGGCTATTATGGTATCAACAATACTCAATATTGCCTTCGCAGTGTCTGACGTGGAGTACTTCATGAGGAATGGTTCACCCAGGTCGTTAGCCTCACCAATTCTCGGGTCAAGTGGTATCATGCCTAGGTATGGCACGCCGTACTTATCAGCCATCTCCTTACCAATCAACTTGCCAAATATATAATACGTCTTACCAGTGTCTGGGCAATAGAAGCAACACATGTTCTCAACTACGCCAACCACGGGCACCTTAACCTTCCTCGAAAAATCAATAGCCTTCTGAACAATCCTCCTGGAGACATCACTCGGTGCAGTCACTATTATGCTTCCAGTTAATTCATTAGCCAGCGTCTGCGCTATTGTCAGCGGCGCATCGCCAGTGCCAGGCGGTAAATCAATAAACAAGGCATCTAACTCTCCCCAAAGCACACTGCCTAGGAAGTCCTTAATGGCTCTGTCGACCAGTGGGCCCCTCCATATTACGGCGGTGTCGTCAGTAGGTAATAGGAAGTCCATTGATACGACCTTTATACCAAACGGTCCCTCTGCAGGTATTATCTTCTCATCCTCACTTAAATAGAGGTTGGCACCAACCAAACCAAGTAATTTTGGTATTGTTGGTCCGTAAACGTCGGCATCGAGTATACCAACCCTGTAACCCCTCATGGCAAAGCCAAGGGCTAGGCTTACCGTAACGAAGCTCTTACCGACACCACCCTTACCACTCATTATCGCGAATTTCGTTTTAATACCCTTCATTGCCTGTGCAATGGCGCCAGTATCCAGCGGACCAGCCTTCTGGACGGAGATCTTCATCTTACTGCCCTGACTCGATAACATGCGTTTTACATCTACAGTAGTGGTGTTTAAAAACCAAACTCCTGAGCAAAATTAAAAATAATTAGTATTGAGACACGAAATCCTCAACCTTCGGAATCTCCTTAGGTAGCCCCTTCCTCTCCCTAATCTTCATCACCATGTCAACGAGCATATTCTCCGGAACAGGCGACCACCTGGCGAACTGGAGGCTCCAGAACACCCTACCTGCCGTGGCGCTCCTCAACTCATCACTTAGCGTGAAAGATTCAATGACAGGTATCTCGCCCTTAATCGTGACCATGTACTCGGTCTGCACCATATCGATCACCCTACCCCTATGCCTATTAAGTACACCGATCACTGAGCCAATGTTCTCCTGCGTCGTCTTGGCTTCTATGGATAGCATCGGCTCAAGTAATGTCGGCTTGGCAGCCAATATGCCAGCCATTATTGCATTCTTCGTTGCCGGCATTATCTGGGCCGGTCCTCTGTGGGCTGGGTCCTCGTGAACCACCGCATCATGGAGTATAACCTTGATACCCCTAACCGGCTCCTGCGCCAATGGACCCGCTTGTATTGACCACCTGAAGCCCTGCACTATGTAGTCCCTAATCTCCCTTAGGTATTGTATACCTGTCGTCTTATCAACGAAGACGTTGATGTACTGCTCATCCACAGTCCATATACCCCTAGCCTCATCAGTCTCCCAACCAGCCTTATCCCTAAGTATCTTGGCCCTCTCCCTTGGGTCTTGGTCATCGGTTACCTCACCGAGTTGTATCAGCCTTATCGTCTCCTCATCAAGCGGTTCAACACTTATGTAGAGCCTATTGTGCTTATTAGGTGATTTACCCTCGAAGGTTGGTGACGCAGCCCTAACAGTCTCCCTAAACCTAACCAGTGGTTGAGATACTGAGAAATCAAGTTTCGTTCTCTCCTTTAACAACCACGTTGCTATCTCCAGGTGTAGGGTACCAACACCACTAAGCAGTACCTGCCCCGTCTCCTCGTCGATCTTGAGACTTAACGTTGGATCCTCGATGGTTAATTCCTTAAGACCCTCAACGAGCTTTGCCAAATCGTTTGGGTTCTTGGGCTCTATCGCTACCGTAACCACGGGCTCATTTATGTACTTCATCCTCTCGAATGGCGCCGCCACATCCTTAATTGATGAGGCAACGATAGTCTCACCAGCCCTTGCATCATCAACACCAAGCAAAGCCACTATGTTACCGGCTGGTACCTCTGGTATCACTATCCTATTTGGACCCATGTATAGGTATGTCTGTAGAACCCTCTTTGCCGTCTTCGCATTTAGTAGGTAAACCTCGTCACCCTCCCTGATGGTACCACTGAACACCCTACCAGTTGCTATCAAGCCTGCGTGTGGATCCTTGTTCATTTTGCTAACAGCAATCACCGTTGGTCCATTGGGATCAGCCTCAAGCAGTGCCTTACCCAGTGGCGAGTTTATATCGCCCTTCCATACCTTCGGTATCCTGTACCTCTGGGCGACGCTGGGTGGTGGTACATGCTCCACAATCATGTTAAGTATGGCCTTATACAGCGGGAATTCCTGCGCCAACTCATCAACGTAGTTCTTCTCGTAGGCGTCAACAATATTACTAAACTTAAGCCCAGCCTTTGCGGCTTGTGGTATTGTAACACCCCACTTATGTAACGCCGAGCCAAGGGCTACCTGGCCCTTAGATGGGTCGACCTTCCATTTATCCTTAAACTCTGGGTCGGCGTACATGTCTATTAGGTTGTTGAAGTCCTTAACGATCTCGATAATTCTCTGTTGAATCTCATTGGGGCTAAGTCTCAGCTCCTTAATCAACCTATCAATCTTGTTTATGAAGAGCACGGGCCTCACCAATTCCTCCATTGCCTGCCTAACCACAGTCTCCGTCTGCGTCATAACACCCTCAACAGCATCAACAACAACCAAGGCTCCGTCCATAACCCTCAGGGATCTCGTTACATGGCCCGTGAAGTCCACATGGCCTGGGGTGTCCACGAAGTTTATTATGTATGGTTTACCCTCATACTCGAAGTATAGGCTTATGTTCGCAGCCTTAATGGTTAACTGCCTTAACTGCTCGATCTCGACATAATCCATTGCCAACGCCTTACCCGCAACCTTGGGGCTCAGTAGGCCGGCGCCCATTAGTAGTGAGTCTGTGGTTGTTGTTTTGCCATGATCGACGTGCGCCAGTGTACCCGCATTCCTAACCTGCGCCGGGTTCCGCATTATTGATAGTATATCCTCAATCTTCTTCTCGATAATTCTAACAGCCATTGATAATCAGAACCCAGCGATAGCATGACTAAATAAACCTTTCTGCCACCGAGACCTCACACAACAATTACATGGGCAAGATACCGCAGGACCTAAGCACCGAAACCAATCGCCTGGAGCAGCCTAGGTAGTAATTCGTATCAACATCATAGTTAGTAATGACATTACGTAATTCATAGAGAACACTATCAGTACGTACCCTGGAGTATCCACGTTTACACCCGCTAAGGAGGTAATCAATAAGTAGGTAGTAAATCGATGGTATAGAGACACTGAGGGGCAGGGACTCCATCAATAATTCCCTGGTGACGCTAAGGTGAACACTACCGTGGCTTAGATAATGACCACCACCAACACCAACCAAATGCGCAATCTCGTGACCCAAGACCTGCCAGCCCCAATACGGGCTGCATTTACCGAAGTCCCGCCTAATGCGTCCACTACTAATATGGATACTAACCGAGTTGTACCTTTTAACGTACATCACATGCCCATAGGTATGCCTATAAATTGCCCTACCATATATCCAGATGCTACGAATCATAGGCACACCGCGTGGGTAGGCATTGTTAAACATCTTGATTATGGTGTCGATTACGTCGAAATCATCGTTAATACTGAGTAACTTAATTATGGGATGACTAAAGTTGTATTCGATGCCATCCCTAGTAACCCTAATCCACAGGGCTCCCGTAATTACAGCACTTTTAAGGTGAACCTTAATTATCAGTTCCAGGCTAATGTCATCACTGCTCCGTGGAGGTGCATTTCATCACCTAAGATATGCCGGAAGCTATGGCTTTTAGTGCTTTTAAGATATTATTTACTTAAAAGCATGTGGTCAGTTGGTTAAGGTTGGTGGTCATCAATGATAATGAACCAAATCCACCTTTACTGAATGATTGGGGTTGGAGCACCTATGTGGAGACTCGGGATTGGGCAATACTTTACGACGCAGACACCAAACCTGAGATCCTTGAAAACAACACCAAGGTACTAGGAATCGATTTAGGAAGAATCGACGCAGCTTTCCTTAGTCATTACCACGTCGATCACTATGGCGGTTTTGAGTACGTGGGTAAAGTTAGGAGCGGTTTGAGGGTTTATGTTCCTGAGAACGATAGAGTATTAAGTAGATGGGGACTAAGGCCAGTAATTACGGTGCAACCAACGGAGATACTTAGAGATGCAATTACGACAGGTGTTATGAGTGGTGTGGGCATTAATGAACATGCATTAACCATAAGGCTTGATAACCAGGGACCCGTAGTTATTGTTGGCTGCTCACACCCGGGAATTGACGGTATCGTTAGGAGAACTTATGACTTGTTTGGTGAGCTGTATCTAGTCATTGGCGGCTTTCACGGACCTTCACGGTACCAGCTTGATGATGTCGCTAAACACTCAAGGTATGTTTGCCCAGCCCATTGCTCGGGAAGGGATGCTAGGCGGTATGTCGCTTCTAAGTACCCCGATAAATATTGCGATGTTAGAACAGGGACTACGTTAGAGTTACCATTTAGTTAAGTAGCTGAGAAGGTTTCTTAAAACAGGTGATTATGACTGATTGGGATGGTTAGTAGGGATGTAATACTTGATTATGTCAACAGGGCCAATGGGGAGTGGGTAATCAGGGGCAGGGTTAGGAGTAGGTCCAGGCCAGGTACTTGGCATAGCGTTGAGGTTAGGATTAGGAGGTCGAGGGATGGTTACATCTCGATAATTGGTAAGTGCGATTGCGAGGCATTCACGAGGGGGCGCATGGTTTGTTGGCACATCCTCCATCTAACCAATGTATTCATTAGAAATAGACGTAAGGTCTCAAACGAATTTGGTGTTTTTATAAATTAGTAACAGTAGATTAGTAATAGAAAGGTTTTTTAACAGAGGCTGCAAAAATCGATGGTGTGGTGAGTCCACCAGCAATAATAGTCTTCATATACCTAATGAAGAATGCCTCACTGGTCATCATAAACGCGTAAATCGCACAGACAACACCACTAATAAACATAACACTACCAGTAACGCCCCTAGGGCCAGTAACCGTGCTAAATAGTTCGGGGTACGCAATACCATACTACATAAGTAATAATGAGGTGATAATACCAATGCCAGGTCCCGGAAAGAATATAACCATAGAGTACACACCATACATCGGGATACTAAGCAATGGAACCCTTCAATTGGTTGTATCGTCGAACTACGAAGTAAACCTACAGATGGCGAACGATGTGTTACCAACATCAATACCAAACAACATAGAGGGCTTCCAGAAAACAAACTCGGGTGTCACACTAACGCTGGCTCCTGGCAATTACGTAATTAACTTCATAACCACGGCCCAAACAACCCAACAGGCAATTAATCAAAGGAGCGCCACGATGATTAGGAAACCAACCTCTTCATACGTACTGCTATATTACACGGTATTGATTATCGTGATCATGGTTTTGATAATCATAGCATTAATGATCATTAGAGGACGTAGGTAACTACTTAAAAAGGATCCCCGCTTAATAGATACCTTAATGAGCATAAAACCACCACCATACACATACGACGAATTCCAGGTAGGCATGAGATTAAGATCGCAGGGATTAACTATAACGGAAGCACACGTTGTGCAATTCGCTGGATTAACCGGAGACTACAACCCACTTCATGTAGATGAGGTCTTTGCCAAAAACACCATTTTCGAAGGCAGGATAGCCCACGGACTACTAACACTATCCCTAGCCACAGGATTATTCGCACCATTAGTTGCCGGCACAACAATAGCACTACTCGAAGTAAACGTAAAATTCCTAAAACCCGTAAAGATAGGGGATACGATATACGTGGATACCGAGGTGGTCGACAAGAAACCTAGCAATAAATACAACGGCGGTGTTATAACATTTAGACTCGAAGTAAAGAACCAGAGGGATGAGGTCGTAGCAGTTATAGACCAGAAATTACTAATAGCGAGAGGATTAGCCGTAAAGAATAACGTACTAAGACAGTGACGATGCGTAGCACTTTTAAACTGGGGTTGTTAATTGGGTTTAGCCGGGTCGTCTAGCGGCCAAGGATGGCGGGCTCTGGACCCGTTGACCCCGGTTCGAATCCGGGCCCGGCTACCACCACTTACGGTCTATTCCCCAATCCTACCCCTCCATATCATACATAACACCATGAGCAATCCTGCACACCAACCGTGTTACGTTTAATTATTTTCGTCTCTTTATAAAATAATTAAATAATAATCAAGTATATTTGTGAAGGCATGGTAGTATATAAACTATTTAGTTTTTAGAAACCACGATTAATCAAGCACTCGAGAACTCACAGCATTAAAATGGTGCATTGTGTCGTAGCGCAGCGCTCATATAGTCCCGGTTGGGCGTTAATTCCTAGTGATGATCCACGCAGGAGGTGAATTGGTGATCCGTGCAGGCCACCCCCACTGATCCTCCCTGAAGATTTAGGAGAGACCATGTTGATAACACCGCGATTATTGCATGCGGTTGTATCAATTATCAATACTTAACGTATTGCTTAACATTACCGAGCCCTACCACGAATAAGGCTGCGGCTATGGCTGTTATAGTTATGAAGAAAATCGACGAAAGCGCCGTAAAGATCAACCCATTAGTTATTAATCCAAGTATTACCACATTGTTTAAATATACTAAAAAGGAGTCTGCGTACATATGCGCGACGATATTTACCGCTAAACCCCTCAAACCCCGTTTATTGGCCTGTAGCGCTCTCAGGAACATTGATGCGCCTGGGTGGAATAGAAATGAGATTAATGGTTGAATGGCAACGCCCACGTATTGTACGTATAATAATACGCTTAGTAATTCATGACTGATGGATGTGGTCAATGGCCCTATAAATGAGTATGCTAGCACACCAACTAAGCTATTTGATATTCCCACTGCTATATCTATTAATGCGAAGCCGTAGCCTACGTATAATGCCGAAGCTGGCTCTCTATCCTTAACCGCGAAGTACCTCGCAATCTCCTGGCACAACCCAGCCATGAACCCCACATACAATGAAAGCCATAGAGCGTAAGGCTTTAGTAGATTAAGCATTAGGGCGTTGATTTCCAAAACGCTCTTGGCACTTAGTATTGATGGTAACGCCTTAATCACAATTAACATAGCCGGAATTGATTGGAGCATTGACTGTATAATAATGGCTAGTAACATATAGCCCACGCCAATTAAGACCCAACCCCTCTTACCCCTCCATAAAGTCCTATTGAAGGCTATATAAAACACTATTGATGAGACTACCCAATAAACAGTCGTTATCAGTAACGTCAATGTTGAAACCACTAGAGTTATCATTGCCGTCTCACTCCATAACCGCACGGTTAACTCCTTGCTCTGGCTCTATAATGACGGCCGTGCCGTATGCTATTATCTCGTCCATGTACTCACTTATTTCATTAGAATCAAGCCTGAAGCTTATCACGGCATTTGCCCCAAGCTCCTTGGCGTGCTTAATCATCCTCTCTATAGCCTGCCTCCTAGCCTGTTCAGCCAATTCCGTGAACTCTTGAATCTCTCCACCAACCAGTGACCTGAGTCCAGCTAGAAACCTACCACCAAGCCCCCTCGACCTAACCGTGATGCCCAGTGCAACGCCAATTACCTTAACCACCCTGTAGCCTGGTATGTAGGGTGTCGTTACAACGATTACATCGCCCTCCCTAATGGCCATATTAATATCATCACCACGTTACCATTTTTAAATGTCTCTGTTTCCGCTGTTGGTAGAATGATTATTGGCTGATTTTAGGAATGCCTTACTGATTAATGGTTCTGGTGTGCAGTACTTATTATCGATCTTCACAATCCATGAGGAATCCATTAGTTGCCTTAGATAATTATGGATCCTTGAATCACTGATTTCGACCCCCTCCCTGATCTGGAGGGTACGCTTGATCTCACTCCATGTGGAGCACTTAGCCACTGCCTGCATTATGGTGTAGTACCTTCTTCTCGTGGTTAATTTGTCCAGGAGGAAATTCCTGAACTCAGCCTTAATCAGCTTAATCGCATGGTTTACCGTTTCACTTAGCGCCCTATCTAAGTCACGGTACTCCACGTACTTAAACCCGAAGTAGGTTAACCAGCCGGGTATACCACCTATTTCACGGTAAACTTCATCGTAATCCTTGAAGTTAATCCCAAACTGGCTGAAACCAAGCTTAAGGAACTCCCTAGTCTCGTCCTGGTTAAAGGGCTTGAGTTCTATCGTGCTCATGGCACGCCCAAATAACGGTGAGTCCGGGTCTTGGATCTTGAGGAATCTGTAAAGTAGCCCCATCTTGGATCCACTAATTATGAACCTAATCTTCCTTAGATTATCGTATGAGTACGCAAGTATGGGTAATATGTTAAAGCCTCTCATCCTTATTAACTCCTGGGCCTCATCAAGGACAACAATGACCTTATCGTCAGCCCAATCATTCAACGAGTCAAGGAGGGATGCAAAAGAGACCCTCTTGCCAGCCTTCCAGTAAAACAATACTTGATTGCCCATTATGCTTACTCCCCTTATGTTCCTTAAGGCATTTAATAGGTCTGGAAACCTCTTAATTAGTTTATTAACCTCATGTTGAAGCCTAAGCACAAAATCTCTGTACTGCACATATTGAATCTCTTCAAACCTCCTAAGGTCTATGTAAATGCTTGGTAACCCCAACTCCTTAAGCGCCACCTTAATTAACGAAGATTTACCAGTCCTCCTAAAACCAAGTACTAACGTTATTGGGGAGTATAAACCCTCAAGTCCCTTAAGTTTATTCAATTCCTCCTCCCTATCAAATAAATCATTCCTATCCTCCTTAGGTAGTAAATCAAAAAGCACTACCACCCCCGGAAGTTACTTCTGCCCCCGGAAGCTTAAAAACCTAATGTTGCCGTGAAGCATGGTAACTATGACTTAATCTCAATCCTTGTCAAAACCGTAATGAGAAGCCTTCTATTAAGCTTCTCAAGCAAACCGAGTAGACTTCTTATTGAATCTTGCCAATACGCCTAATTCTCAGTACAACTACTAATGGCCGTTGAAAATAACCCAGTTTACGTTATGGTCAGCGAGCATGGCATCACAAGGTATCTAATGAGGATCGATGAGGGTTGCTGACGCATCTTAAGGATGGTGACGCGAACGTTAAAGATACGTTGATGGATCACTTGGCACTACTGACAGATCACCTTAGCCAGCACATAGATAAGGAGAATTAAGGCCTCTTCCTGAACCAATGGACCTAAGCTAGGTGGAGAGCAATAGGAGTATTGGAGATGTAGAGAAGAGCACAATCACGGTTACTGAGTCTCTAAGGTAAACGAACTGGAGAGTAAATATGGGGTTAAGTAGGGGCCGACCTTCGCTACATGTAATACTATTTATAAAACAATGTATACCACTTAACCAATGAGTGAGTACAGGTTTAAGCCCATAGGGATCGTTGAGGTTGGCTTCCCAAAGTCCAACGATCCTGAGAGGGGTCGCTATGGAAGTAGGTATGAGTTCGTTGGCGTTGTTAGGATTTACGATGAGTACGTCGATGGTTTATTAAACCTCGATGAGTATTCGCACATAATCCTGGTCTACGTGTTTCACGAGACTAAAGAGACACGGTTAAGGGTTAAGCTAAGAGGCTTTGATAAGGAGGTCGGTATATTCGCCACAAGGTACCCCATTAGACCAAACCCAATTGGTTTGTCAATACTTGAACTCGTCAAGGTAGAACCACCTAGGCTCTGGCTTAGGGGCCTTGATGCTTGGACGGGTACTCCCGTGCTTGATATAAAGCCCTATGACTACTATGACGTTGTTAAGAGACCAAGGGTGCCTAGGGAGTTTGAGGAGGAGTGGTTAAGGAGTTACTCCGAGAAGGGGTATGGTAAGTATGCGCCTTGGCTAGGTCCGTGCAAGGATACATAGCATATAAACTAGGAAGTATCCACGCACGATTGAGGTTCAAATGGCAAATAGCATAAAGGGTTGTATTTCTGAGAACTTGGTTAATGCATTTATTATTTTGCCAAAATTAGGAATTATAGAGCGATTATAGCCATAAATTATGTCGCATTTGTCATATGGATTTACTAAAATTATAATGATTTATTAGGTTATAGAATTGGAAATCCTTATAATCAAAGGTTTTATCATTTAAGTGTATGGTCAATGAGAATGATGAATTCGTACCCCACGCCATCCACACATGGTTTGGATATTTAAAGGTACGTGGTGTTATCGTAACTCGGGATGAGGGTGCTAAGTACGGTCAATATGCTAGGGATACCCAGGAACGCATTAAGAATGCCTTATCGACATACGGTTGGGTTTACTGCGTTGATTGTAGGAAACCACTATTTGATCTTAATGAAGCTCTTGAACATGCTAAACGTGGGCATTTACTGACTAATGAATTCATGAGGGATGAGGTAGCAGCCGAGGAAGTTCCTATGGTTAGTTAATGGCTTATTCAGTTAAAATGGAGTAGACGTCTGATATTTAAATTAACCTCATTAATCAGTCGTAGTGGCTGGTAATGAATGAGTTAAGGTATATACTTGGTGGTCCCCAGGGTGGTGGCTTAGAGACGCTCTCCGAGTTGCTTTCATGGGCGTACGCGCATGCTGGGTATGGTGTTATTTCCGATAGGGAGTACTTCTCGAATATAAAGGGTAGGCATAGTTACGTACATGCCACGGTATCAGCCGTAGAATTACCAAGGCACTTGACGTATCCCGTAGACATAGTCGCTGCCATGGATGCGGAAACTGTGTTTACGCATTTTGATGATCTCAGGGATGGTGGATATATCATTTATAATAGTGATGATGATAACGTGAGCTTCACGAGCATACCAAGCATGGAGAGGGATTTGAGGGAGAGGTTGACGAGCGAATTTAAGGAGCTTGGGGTTGATGGTACTGTAAAATCCGTGGTTAAGTACCTCCAGTCGAATAGGAAGGTTAGGGTTGTTGGGCTCAGCTTTAAGGAGTTGCTGATGGAGATTGAGAGGCGTGAGGGTATCGTACCATCACAAGCCTCGAGGTACATAAGTACCATACTTGCTGGAGCCGTGGCGGCAATAACCGGCATTAATGAGGAGGATCTTGATTATAGTCTTAAGAGGAGGTTCGTGAGGGAGGACTTGTATAGGCATAATAGGGCCATGGCCAATATAGTCATTGAAGCTGTGAAGGGGCAATTCGGCAGTGAATTGAAGCTTGATAAGCCTAGCGTAAAGGTGTCTGGTGTCCTTGTGGCCAGTGGTAACGATGTAATAGCGATGGCTAAGATTGTGGCTGGCGTTAGGTTCCAGGCGTATTATCCAATAACGCCGGCAGCTGATGAAAGTTTCACTCTTGAGGAGTATGAGGCGCTGGGTGGTGAGGGTTCAATAGTGGTTTTCCAGACTGAGGATGAGTTAGCTGCCATAAACGCAGCAATAGGTGCGGCGTTAACTGGTGCCAGGAGTTCCGTAGCCACGAGTGGTCCCGGCTTTGACCTGATGGTTGAGGGGCTCGGTTGGGCTGGTCAGAATGAGGTACCTGTCGTAGTAACATACTACCAAAGGGGCGGACCCAGTACTGGGCAGCCGACCAGGGGTGGGCAGAGTGACTTATTGTCATCGGTCTTTGCATCACACGGTGAGTATCCGAGAATTGTGCTTGCGTCTGGCGATCATGAGGAGGCGTTCTATGACGCAATCGATGCATTCAACTATGCCGAGACATACCAGGTACCCGTCATACATCTCGTGGATAAGTTCCTAGCAAACACCATAGCCACAATACCTTTACCCAACCTGGATGGTATTAGGATAGTCAGGGGAAAACTGGCACCGAAGGGTCTTACTGAGTATAAGAGGTTTGATTTATCGTCCGTAATATCTCCAAGAGCATTTCTAGGGGATTATGTCATGTGGTACTCGGGTGATGAGCATGATGAGTATGGACACATTGATGAGGATCCCATTAATAGGATTAGGATGTTTGATAAGAGGATGAAGAAGCTCGATATGATTGAGAAGGAGATACCTGAGGAGAGGAGGTACTCATACTTCGGTTCAGAGAGGCCTGATATAGTGATAGTCGGTTGGGGTTTCGTTAAGGGTGTCGCTCTAAAGGCGATAGAGGAATTGAGCGGTGAAGGCATCAAGACATCTTACTATCACATAAGGATGTTTATACCATTCCCAAGGGAATCCATCACGAAGATCGCAGGAGAGGTTAGTGTAGATAAGCTCGTGGCCGTTGAACATAACTACCAGGCCCAAGCCTCAAGGCTTGTTGCAATGAATACGGGAATCACCGTAGGCAAGTCCGTTGTTAAGTACACTGGTAGACCAATTTATGTCCATGAGTTGGTCAATGCGATCAAAAATATCATGAGGGGAAGTGTTAGGGAGGTGTTGAGCTATGGCGCGTAAGTTAACAATTAATGACTATAAGACTAATGTGTGGGTTGATTGGTGCCCAGGCTGTGGGAACTTTGGGATACTCTCAGCAATGTACCAGGCATTTGCCGATTTGCAGCTAGACCCAGAAAAGACCGTGGTTGTCTCAGGCATTGGTTGCAGCGGTAAGATAAGCCACTTCATCAATGTGTCCGGTGTACATACGTTACACGGTAGGTCATTACCATACGCCGAGGGTATAAAGCTCGCGAATCCGGATTTAACAGTCGTGGTTAATGTCGGCGATGGCGATTTACTAGGAATTGGCGCAGCCCATTTCGTGGCCTTAGGTAGGAGGAATGTGGACTTAGTCGTTATAATGCATAACAATACGGTGTATGGCTTAACGAAGGGACAGGCAAGCCCGACACTTGCCAGGGGACTCCAGCCTAAGGCCCTTCCGAAGCCTAACCTGCAGGATGCGGTTAATCCAATAGGCCTTGCCATAGCCTCTGGTTATACTTTCATAGCCAGGGGTTACGCGGCTAGGGTGCAGCATCTCAAGGAGTTGATCAAGAAGGCTATTCAGCATAAGGGTTCCGCCTTCATTGAGGTTTTACAGCCCTGTGTGACCTATGATAACATACACACGTATGATTACTACAATAAGAGGGTTTATGACCTACAGGAGGAGGGTTGGGACCCAATTGTCAAGAGTCCGGAGGAGTTCCCGCAAAAGGCTGCGCAGGCCTTGATTAAATCATACGAGGGTGATGGTAGGATACCCATTGGCATATTCCTGGTAAATCCACACGTGCCAACCTTTGAGGAGAGGTACGCCCAGAGACTGCCGAATTACCTAAAGGTGCCGCCAGCCAAGGAGCCTATTGAGGTTGATGGTAAGACCATGATAACAATGAGAAGGTTTAAGGAGTTATTTGGTAAGTACATCATTGAGTTCAAGCAGTAAACCTGCCGGCCTTTCCATAAAAACAACACTCTACCCGCAATCTTTATAACAACCCTGTCTACATTATTACCGATGTCGTTATACTACGATTTAGTCCCCACGGGAATACCAGGGCTTGACGAAGCCGTCGGTGGTGGTTTGATCAGGGGTAGGACGTACTTAATAAGCGGTGAGACAGGTACGGGTAAAACCCTTTTATCGCTATCCTTCCTCATCAATGGCATTTACAGGTATGGCGAGCCTGGAATATACGTGTCCGTCGACGAAACCTACGATCAATTAATGAACGGTGTTAAAAGGTTTGGTTGGGACCTGGAGGCCCTTAGGGAGCAGGGATACCTCGAGGTACTAATTCCCGAGATGGACATAATAGAGAAGATTAGGGAGAAGGACCCAATAACCGTCGCCAAGTCCCTAGTGTACACAATAGCCGACTACGCAAAATCCCTGGAGGCCCAGAGACTCGTCATCGACCCGATAGCACCGCTGGTCACGCTTGAGAAGGATGTCCAGGTGCTTAGGGAGTACATTAGGGCACTTGTTATGGGTATTGAGAGGGAGGTTGGCGTGACCACGATTATAACCACGGAAATACCCACGGGAGCCAGAATGATTTCTAGATATGGTGTTGAGGAGTTCCTAGCCGCTGGAGTTTTCGTAATGGGACTTGCGCAGACAACTGAGGGCGAATTTAAGCGCTACCTATTCATTAGGAAGATGAGGTGGCAGGCTGTACAACCCACGATACTCGAGGTTGAGATACAACCAAAGATTGGTATTGTGGTTAAAGGACCATTAAAGGATGTGCATATACCATTTTATGCCCTGATGATTTAATCAATTCACCTTAATAAATAACCACAAACAATCACCTATCACGCCTACCCTCTATAAACTCTATAAGCCATTGATACGCAACCTCTGGCGGTGCATGAACTGGCGGGTTCTTGAAGGCCCAGGCTGATAAACTAATCAGTGGACCACCGATTTCCCTATCCATTGCCAACTTCACTGTCCTGACTATGTCGATCATGATCCCAGCGTTGTTGAATGGGTCATAAACCTCCAGGTCAACCCTAATCCTAATCGGCACGTTTGCGAAACCCCTAGCCTCAATGAGCATATGAGCAATCTTCCTACTACCCAGGAAGCCTATGTAGGCGACTGGCGATATGTAGGCATCAAAATCCTCACCCTCAGCCATCCTCTTAACAGCCTCCGTCTTAGTCCTCTCCTTCTGACCCTTCCTATACATCAGGTTTAGGAAGTCTGGTGTACCGCCAACATTCAGTTGATACGTACCCTCTATCCTAACGCCCCTAAGGGCTAATAGCCTAACCAGGGTCTTATGCAATACTGTAGCACCAAGCTGGTTCTGGACATCATCACCAGCAAGGGGTAACCTAGCCTCCTCGAACCTTAACTGCCAAACCTTGGATGTGGCTATCACGGATGGCATAGCATTCACAAACGCAACCCTACTCCTAAGGGCAGCCTCAGCATACGCCTCACTAGCCCTCTGGGCACCAGTGGGTAAGTAATTAACTAGAACATGGGCATTTGTACTCTCTAACTCCCTAACCACATCCTCAATAGAACCCTCAACAATGAGTATGAACGAATTCCTCAACTGTTCGGCAACACCATCAAGCAAAGGTCCTGCCTTAACAACAACACCGAGTTTACCGACATCAACAACCCTAGGTGCATTGTTTGGCGGCGTAAATATGGCCTCACCAAGGTCCTTACCAACCTTACGTGAGTCAACATCGAAAGCCGCAACAACCTTAATATCCTTAGCCTCATAGGGCCCAATTCGTTGAAAGGCTAACCCAATTGGGTTTTGCTCCATCTCACAATACTTGAGCCCTTGCACAAATGCCGATGCTGTATTACCGACACCAGCTACTGCAACCCTAATACTCGATTTCATTGTTACGTAATATTAACAGCTATTAATAAACATTTCTACCGAAAGTACGACCACACAATTAAATTCTTGGATCGCTTGGAAATTGAAAACCTAAGTTAATCATAAAACTGCGATTAAGCCTTACTATTCATCGACCCTTCATTAAGGCACCAAGTATCAGTAACACAACGCCTGCTATTCCTAATCCTAAGGCGATCAACACAGAAAGTGCTAGAGGTGCTAATGAGCTTACGTTTACTGTACCGTAAGTATAGTATACGGTTACGACCTCGCTATAATTGTTCATTAGCCTCAACTCCCCAGAACTAACCTCCGGTGCGTAGATGATTACGTATTTACCATAAACGACATTAGTCTCCAACGCACCAGGCCCTGGGGTAATTACCTGCAACGGTCTTCCAAGTGAGTCGTTATATATGACCATTATTGCTGTGTACCCACTCACGTTAGTAATTGGTATTGAGTTGCCGGGACTTACGGTCGTTATATGCGGTGCCTCGGTTACGAGAGACTCCACACGACTGGTTATACCTGAACTTAAATATGTACCTACAAAGAATATGACTGCGGCAAGCACTATGAGCGAGACACCTATTATTAATAATCCCTTCCTCATCCTATCACGTGCGCTACGTAGGGAGATGAGTTATTTAAAGCATACTCACGCATTGTCTAGTAAGTATGTTCATTGCCATCGAGGGTATCGATGGTTCCGGTAAATCCACAGCAATAACTAAGTTGCGAGATAGACTGGTTAGCCGTGGTTTTGCAGTTCATGTAACGTCTGAACCCAGTCAATCACCCATTGGTAGATTGATTAGGGATTGGCTTCTCAAACCAAACTCAGGGGTTGCCCATCCCTCCGTATTCGCACTACTCTTTGTTGCCGACAGGGTTCAGCACTATTATGGTGAGGTAAAGCCCATGCTCGATAAGGACTACCTAGTCATCAGCGAGAGGTACATGGAGTCGACATTAGCTTATCAAGGCGCCATGGGATTACCCATGAGTTGGTTAATCGAGTTGCACAGGCCTGTACCAAGGCCTGACCTAACAATTATTCTTGATGTGCCGGTTGATGTGGCTGTAAATAGATTGAGAAGTAGGCGTGAGTTGGAGGTTTTTGAGATAAACAAGGACTTTCTAGAGAAGGTTAGGGAAATCCTATTGAGTAGGGCACGTGAGGTTGATTACCCAGTAATCAATGCCGATAGGAGTATTGGTGAGGTTGTCGATGACGTATTCGATATAATAACCAGGTACTTAAGGCGATAGTTTAAATATGCGTAATATTGAGTATTTCCCATAATGTCAGTTAAGATGATAGATATAACCAGTAAGGAGCCCGTCTATAGGGAAGCGGTGGCCAGGGGTTTCCTCAAGGTTGATGAGGATACAATGAGTGATTTAATCAATAACGGTGTTAGCGGTCTTGGTAATGCTGCATCAATAGCGAAGATTACGGCAATAAATGCCGTGAAAACCGCGTGGAGGTACATACCACTCCTCCACCCAATACCCATAACCTACGTGGAGGCTAGGGTTCATTATGAGAAGGATGGCATTGAAATGGCCGTACTAGCTAGGACAAGGGCACAGACCGGTGTTGAGATGGATGCCTTGTTTGGATTGTTCACGGGACTCCTGGCTGCCTGGAACACGATCAAGGGTTGCAGCAGGACATGCACCCCTGAGTGGGTCACCAATTTCATGGGTAAGAAGGTGCAAACCTGCGGCTCAAGCCGTGTTGACGGTATGTTCGATATAAGGGTTGTTAATAAGGTCAAGTCTGAGGATAGTGTTGGTCTTGGCATTGAGGATTTCATGGACAATGCCAATGGGCCGCCAATCGTTACAATGTTCGATGTAACCACGGAACCCACGTACTACGGTGAAGCATCGGCTAAGGGATTCATAAGGCTTAGGGAGGAGACCGTGGAGCTCATTAGGCAGGGTAAGGTTGAGAAGGGTGATGTAATCACGGTTTCTAAGACGGCTGCAATAGTGGCTGCCAAGAAGGCATGGGAGATATTACCCCTCGTGCATCTAAACTACCTGACATACGTCAATGTGGATGCTAGAGTTATTGAGGATGGCGTCGAAATCGCTGTCGACACGCGCAATGTGTCTAATACGGGTTCAGCCATGGAGGCTGTGTTCGCCACGGGTGTGGCATTACTGACTGTTTGGGATATGGTTAAGAAATATGAGAAGGATGAGAAGGGTCAATACCCCCATACCGTGATTAGGGAGATTAAGGTGTTGAAGGCTTTGAAAACTCCAGCTGTTTAATATTAATTATAAACCTCCTTAATTACCCGTTCAACTTCTTCAATATCCTTCACGGTATCAACGGACTTCCAATAAACATCCCTATAAACAATGCCCTTAATCCTCCTCTCATTAGCAAGCTTTGGGAACGCGGTCACCTCAATATCACCCTTATCGGGTAAGTACCTAAACACCTCCTTTGTGAACGCGTAGACGCCAGCATTAATTAGATAATCGAGCAATGGCTTTTCCCTAAACTCGGTTATGAAGCCATTATGATCAACATGCACTATGCCGTAGGGGCTCCTCATGGGGACCAGGGCTATTGTGGCTGTGATCTCTTCATTCAATTCATCTATTAACGGCTTTATAGATAGGTTGGTGATTATGTCACCGTTGAGTACGATGAATACCTCATCCTCAAGGAACTTCATGGCGTTCTTGATGGCACCACCCGTACCGAGGGGCTCCTCCTCAACGCTATAGAAAAGCCTAACACCAAACCTGGAACCATCACCCATAACCTCGAAGACCTTAGTCCTCAAGTAACCCACGGCAAGCACTATATCCTTAATGCCCTGCTTACTCAACCACCCAATCTGCCACTGGAGAATTGGTTTACCACCAACTTCCACCAGGGGTTTTGGCCTATCCAACGTCAGGGGTGCAAGCCTTTTTCCAAACCCACCGGCTAGTATTAGTGCCCTTACCATGTATACCGAATAAGCGTTATTAGGTTAATTAACTTTAACCTCATCAAGGTATGCACACCCTATAGCTGGTTACAGAGGTGAAGCTACATGCGGTATCTCTTCATAAACTCTAATTTGAAGTTAAATTTATTAACTTAAACCTTAGGTTTATGAAGTTATGATCGAGAGGGCAATGGAATTGTTAAGGCAGGGTAAGATCATATTCATACATGACTCAGACGATAGGGAGAACGAGGTCGATGCCGTGATAAGGGCTGATTACGTAACACCATCAGTAATAACCTGGATGAGGCACAGGGCTGGCGGTCTTATATGCTTCGTTACTGAGGACTCGATAGGTAGACAGTTGGGACTTCAATTCATGAGCGAAATGCTTCGTAATGTGGGCTTTGACGGCCTCGTTAAAAGACCTAGTTATGGAGATGATCCGGCGTTCTCCATATACGTAAATCATGTTAAGACAAGGACGGGGATTAGGGATAGGGATAGGGCGATGACTATAACGAGGCTCGCGGAAATAGTAAAGATGGTGATAGATGGAAAAGTTAACGAGGCAAGGAAGGTATTTTATGAGGAGTTTTACGCACCAGGTCACGTACCAATACTACTCGGTAGAGTCGGACGTAGATTTGGTCACACGGAGCTTTCGTTAATATTAGCTAAATTATCTAATGTACCACCATCCCTCGTCATAGTCGAGATGCTGAGTGATGACGGTGGAGCAATGGCTAAAGGCGATGTTGAGAATATAGCTAAATCACTTGGTACCGTGGTTGTGGATGGTGATGAAATAATAATGAGGGCCAAGGTAGAGGGTATAATTAATAGTACACCTTAATTTTATACAAGGAAGTCTAACATAACGTATTTTTCTCGTATTACTATCGTCCCTAACGGCTTGATATTGTTTAACCTTGCCTTTTCATAATTATCGTATTATTTGACATTTATTAAGAAACTATGCTAAGTTTGGCGTATTGATACCGATATATTTGTCCGTTGCATTTCCAAGCGATGTTTTTAAATACTCCCGAATTATGAGCTTTATTGACCAATATGGTCTCGCTAGAGGATCTGGCTAAGAGGGAATATGAGGTGGAGGGTAGGAAGTTGAAGCCTACGAAGGTTTGGAAGGTGCAGCCTAAGGGTAGGAAGGGTTTTGTGATGGCGTTGTTCAAGACGCCAGATGGTAAGACTGTTAGGAAGGTAATAGCGAAGGTAGACGAACAAGGAAACATAATAACCTAAACAAAACAAAAACAAACTAAAAATCAAAATTAAAAATAAAACCTTTCTTTTTCCCTTTTATTTCACAGCACTACACTCCTTTAATACTCATCGCCTATAGTATGTAAGTACACGCTTTATTGCCTTAGCCGTGTCCACGGCATCCTCCTCCGTGTATAATGGTCCTATCAAAATCGATACGATGCGCTCCGCTGCCCACTCGGCATTAGGCAATGGTTTGTACGTGACTTTCCTGCCGTAGTATGGGCATGACCAGGGGCAACCCTTCCCGTGATCAGCCATGTTTAGTATTACTGGTTCCTTATGCAGGGGTATTGGGTATACCACCGTAGCTGCCTCGATACCCTCAGCCCTCAATGCATTCACAACCCTATCTCTACCAACCCTTATCTTCTCCAGGTTTAGTATTATTTGGAATAGGTGCCACGCATGCCTGATGTACGGCTTAAGGCGTGGGAACTGTACCAGGTCGTTCTCGATATACTCGAGCTCCTCCATTAATACCTTCGAAAACATCTCCTTGCGCCTTATTATCTCCTCAATCCTCTTCAATTGTGAATAACCAAGGGCTGCCTGAAACTCGGTCATCCTATAGTTATAGCCCAGCAATTCGTAGTAATACTTGCCAGTCTCACCATGACTCCTCAACAACCTAGCCCTCCTAGCCACATCATCGTTGTTCGTAACGACAGCGCCACCCTCTCCCGTCGTTATTGTTTTTGTGGGATAGAAACTAAGTGTTCCGACATCACCAATAGAACCAACGAAACTGCCCCTGTATATGGCACCGAGCGCCTGTGCTGTATCCTCAATGACGTATAATCCCCTCTCCTTTGCAATCTTCATTATCTCATCCATCTCGGCTGGGTAACCAGCCAGGTGAACTACGATGATAGCTTTAGTTCTATCAGTAATGGCTTCCTCGATCGAGGCTGGGCTTATGTTCAGGGTCTCCCTATCAATATCCGCAAAGATGGGGATTGCATTGGAATGTAGTATTGTTGTTGCTGATGCAGCGAATGTTAGGGGTGTTGTGATCACCTCATCCCCAGGTCCAATGCCGAGGGCCTTTAGTGCTACGTGTAGTGCTGCTGTGCCGTTTGAAACAGTTACCGCATACTTAACGCCTAAGTACTTACTTAGTTCTTGCTCAAGGGCGGTATTCCACCTACCACCAATTGCAGATAATTGCCCCGACTTAAGCGCATCAACGACCAACTCGATATCCTCATCGGTTATCCACGGCCGATAACGAAGGGGTGATTTACCATCCCTAATTGGTTTCCCACCCTCAATTGCAGGTAATTCGTTCATTTAAAACAACAGCATGACTTGGCATTATAAATATTATCGTGCCTTAATGAACCTTAACCCTAATCCTGTATAGCCTTGATAATGCTTCCTCCAGTGCCCTGGTTTCGTCAGGGAAATTCTCGAGACCCAAAACCTCACCGGAGTTTACCATGTCATTAACCCACCTGCACTCCCTAGATATTAGTACCTCGCCAGTGTTTGGGTTGTAGAGTAGTGGGTACATTTTACAGGATAGTGGTTTCATGGAATGTATCGTGCATGCCCTACTCTCCTTATCATAAAATGGGCAGTAACCCTTAATCAACCACCTATAAACCCTGACACCATTGATTGACAACTCACGATACCTAATTTCGAAACCCCTATTCTTAGCTAGCGTTTTAACTCTTGTTAATTCCTCTTCAAAGAGTATTGGGCCCCTCTCCTCATTATCAAAGTAACAGCACTCATCGCACCTAAGGCACTGAAACAACTTCATTATTGTTCACCAAGGTTGAGTACATTATTTATGAACGCTTCCCTCAGGCTCTCAATATCCTTGGCCCTCGGTCTCTTAATAACACCAACATCGGTTATTAAGTAATCCACCAAGTCAAAGGGTACCCTATCGAACAATGGAACCTCAATTGTCATGTCACCAATGACCTCACTAACCGTGTAAACCTCGCCAACACCGCCGGTTGCGGCTTTATAGGACTCGGCAATAACTATTGTTTCAACATCGAACCTTCGGGCTGTGATGAGTAGGGTCTCCGTGCCGACCTTATTGAGGAAGTAACCATCGGCATACAGTCCATCGGCACCAACGATAGCGTAGTCAATCCCCCTTTTAATGAAGCTCGCTATTGCTGAGTCAGGTATTGGCTTGATGGTATTCACAAGGCTTGAGTAATCACTAATAGCTTGTGAAACTTCATTACCAGGTCTTGATTCCATTATGAACAGTGATTCGAAGCATTTACCCCATTGCGCCAGTGCTGTCTTAACGGCTGAACTATAGCTAATTGTTATGGCGCTGGATCCGCATTTAATGGCATGCTTATTCAACTGCCCAACTAACCTACTCTGTATCTTTGAGTATTCCTCCTTCAACCTACTGACCACATCATTGATATTAAAGCCCCTATTAAGCGCCTGGTCAATTATGTACGCGAGGTTCGCTAATGATGCCATCCCAGGTCTAATACTCCTTAACCTATTAACCAAGGCCTTGATCTCATCCTCACCAAACCCACTGCTTAGTACCAAGCTCACTGCCTCAATGCCCTTCAGGAAATACCAAGAGGCTCCATGAACCCTATCCTCCCTTAACTCCCTTAATAGTACGTCGATACCCATTATACACCATATCGAAGATAGAGGGGTTATTAAAAACTCATTCCGCACGGCTTATGATGATGACGTGGTTAATCATACTAAATAATTACTACCAATATATTTATTAACTAACTATTTATCAATCGCCAATGCTATATATAGAAGTCCCCGAGTGCATACTATGTGCCCTGGAATCAAGAATGCAGGAGATCAAGAAGTTTGGGGTTAATGATGTTAATAACTACATGAGAATATCGATGAAAATTTCGGAATTAATACCGAGAGGAAGAACCCCACTCTTCATCGAATCATTCGAGGAGATCATACAAATACTAAACAATAATGACCCCCATGCGAAGGAGAAGGTAGAGCTAGAGAACGTGGCCTCATCAATACTACATAGAGTTATTGAAAATGCTGGTGATGATATAACCAGGTACTTCGAGATAGCTGCTGCGGCTAATTCCGTGGATGTCCCAATGAGGGATTATCAATTCGACATAGATGATTTCGTGAATAAATTGCTCGAGGATGCCGTTTGGTTAGGTATTTCTAAGAATAAACTGGGTGAGTTATTGGGTAGCGTAAGGAGTGTGGGTTATGTGGTCGATAATTCAGGTGAATTTCAAATAGATGCTCTATTAATAAGGAGGTTGGTTGACGTCGGCATCAACGTGACTGTTTACGCCAGGGGTTTACCCTACGAGGTTGATGTTACGGCAGATTATGTAAGTAAGGTGCTTAATAATACCAATGTTAAAGTCGTCTCCACAGGCACTAGGTACCCAGTATTTTATAATAGGAGCCTATTAGGGAGCCTTAAGGAGCATGATTTAGTGATCTCTAAGGGGGTGGGCAATTTTGAGGCCTACTTGGAGAATGACCTAAACTTAAAGGTTCTGTTTCTATTCAGGGCTAAGTGCGGACCCATGATTAGGATGCTTAGGGTCCCCAAAAATAGCCCTGTTATCTACTCCACACTCTAAATAATACATTGCAATCACTAAAAACTACATATTAATAAATAGCATTTTATAATAAAAACCTTGACTTATAATAAAATTAATATGCAATTATATGCACATAATAATTCTTCATTATACATAATGATTTACTTGTAGAATTATAGTTGATTTAGGTCCAAGGGAAAAGGCTTATATAATCAATTAATGCATTGCCCACGTGAAGTTCGCACTTAAGTGCTCCCCTGGCCAGAAGATAGAGAGGCGTAGTGAGAGGGTGGCCATTATAGGTGCCGGGCCTGCAGGACTTGGCGCAGCTGGTTACCTGGTATGTAAGGGTTTTCAGGTTGACGTGTATGATAAACTGCCAGAGCCTGGTGGATTAATTATCTTCGGCATCCCTGAGTACAGGGTTCCTAAGAAGAACGTTAGGGCTGGCGTTAAGGAGCTCATAGAGTTGGGTGTAAACTTCATACTCAAGACCAAGGTTGTCGCTGATGAGGAGGTACATGCTGAGGGTGACGATTTTGCGGAGAGCAAGGTGTATCTTGAGGATCTCATTAACAAGTATAATGCCGTATTAATAGCCACGGGGACCTGGAAATCAAGAAACCTTGGCATACCTGGCGAGAACCTAAAGGGCGTCTATCTAGCCCTTGATTACCTATACAGGATATACACGAGTGAGCTTGGTTACCTACCCAAATCCGTGGTATACCCAACAGGTAATAGGGTGGCTGTGATTGGCGCAGGCTTGACGGCCGTCGATGCAGCAATAGAGGCACAGAGGCAGGGTGCTAAGGAGGTTTATGTTCTGTATAGGAGGACGATTAATGAGGCACCAGCAGGTAAGATGGAGATACAGGGCTTGATAAAGAGGGGTATCAAATTCGTGGAGCTCACAAACATAGTGGAGGTCCTAGGCAAGGATCACGTAGAGGCTGTTAAGTTGATAAAGATGAAACTTGGGAAACCCGACAAGAGCGGTAGACCAGCGCCAGAGCCAATTCCAGGTAGTGAGTATACCATGGAGATGGATACGGTAATAGCCGCAATAGGCGAAATACCAACACCGCCATTTAAGGATGGATGTTGCGGAATCAAGTTGACACCCCACGGAACCATAGATATTGATCAGAAACACAGAACAACTAGAAAGGGTGTGTTCGCAGCAGGCGATGTAGCCACCGGACCAAGCCTAATAGGTAAGGCATTAAAGAACGGCATTGATGCCGCTATGGCAATTGAGGAATATTTACTTAAGG
>NZ_LCWN02000132.1:0-2391 GCF_002078205.2 Vulcanisaeta sp. EB80 | reverse complement strand
TAATTGAATGCATTGCTGTGGGTGGGTTTAAAATCAATGGGCCGCCGAGAGTCGGCAAAGGCCCGATGAGTAGCAAGGAGGATCAGGAGTTAAGCAACGAAGCCTCCCTACCCCAACCCACCCAGGCGGGGAGGATAGAAACATGCACCGAGTTGGTAAGCAAGGCAATGAGGTGCCTAGAAAACAACGACAAACAATGCGTAATAAGGCTCATAGAGGAGCTAATCAAAAATCAATGCCACGACGGTAGGTTAATCGGTAAAGAGGTTGCTGATAACGCGAGAAACGTTATTTATAGATTATGGCGCATTACCAATGATGAAGCACGATGTGAAGTACTAACGCTATTCAAAAGTCTCGGTGTTTCGAGGAATTGGATAAGTGTCACTTTAAAGGTAGGAGGAAGGCTCAGCGACTTACTGAGAAGATGCGGTATTGAGATAGAGGGGCGCGTAACGAGAAATAAAATCATTGAAAATATTGAAAGCTTGATGGTAAGAGAACTTAGCTGGAGTGAAAAAATGATGTGTAGAGCATTATTGCAATTTATCGGCATCGATATTGACGGATTTGAGAAACATGGCATAGATGCGTGTGCATGGCTTCATGCAGAAACTAGCATTAGCTACTTTATAGGGATTATAGCAAGTGATATAGCTGATTGTGTAATTAAAGCCAAAAGGTATGAGTATGTAAAAGTTTCATTGAATACAACGGAGTCAATCAGCGCCGTAATGTTTCTAAAAATTCTTACTGACATAGGAAAGCCGAGTATATCAATTGTTTGGGGTAATGGTACACCGCGACGAAGAGAAAAAACAAACGTTGCCATACAATATTTTGTCTTTGTTAAAAAGGAAGAATGGAGGTGGCTGAGTATTGAGGAATTGATTAAGTACATAAAGGCATTGGGTTCGGAGGATGTACCGAAGCTAATTGCGGGGATAATTGACGGAGACGGTTCGATCCGATACGACTTTAAAAAGTCCACATTGAACATAAGTATCTCGGCGTGTTATAATTGTAAGAAAAGGATCCTTTTAGACGCCGTTCAGGAAGCATTGGGAAAACTAGGGATAAAGAGCCATATATATGAGGACGAGGAACACAATGCAGCAGTATTGGAGGTTTATGGGAAAAATGCCATTAAGCTGCTTAGACTTATTACTAAGTATTTGCATCACCCAATAAAGTGGTTGCGAGCCGAATTAATCCTAGTGTTTTATGATGGCAAGATAAATTACGATACTTTTGTTGAACTTTATAATCAAACGAAATACGGAGACAGCAACAATGACCCAAAGAGATACCACGGCTTAGAAACCCTCGCCCAAGCGGCCCCACAAACCCACACCCACGGAAACAAAAACCACCAACCCCATAAAAAGGAACTGAACAATTGGTGCCGCCGCCGGGATTTGAACCCGGGGCCTCCCGGTTATGAGCCTTACGCGGGGCTTTCGCCCCAGGGCGCTCTACCTGGGCTGAGCTACGGCGGCGTTTGTTTTGTTTGGTGATTGGTTATAAGTTTTTCTTTGTGGGTGTGGTTTGCCTACCTCATGGATCTCCTTCAATATTCTTGTGAAATCACCACTTATGCTTACCAACCGGTTCCACGGGGTCAACTAAAGAGTATATTGGGCTTTTATAATTATTGTAATGTTATGCGCTATGGAATTTGGGTGTGTGGATGAACTTTCGTAGGGCGTATCATCGCCACTACGCGCTGGTGGATCAATTAATCCTGCCATATTGACTGCACATAAGTCCCACATGGAACCCTAGCCATCGGTTTTGAGTATGAATAAGCCCTTTACCTGGCTGGGTTACCTCTGTGGGTATGGTGGTGTCTTTATGATCTTTATGTTTGTGTGTTGTTTATCATTTCTCTTATGTAGTCTATGCTTTTTTGTAGTGCTTGCCATGTTTCGTTTGGTACCTTTGTTTTCACGTTGCTCCATTTGTTTAGTGTTTCGTCGACGTATTTCTCGGCTCTCCTTAGGCACTCTGGGCATAGGTAGTATCTGCCCACTGGTATGACTTCCACTATGTCTCTGCCTTCGTGCTTGTTCGCGTGGCATTCTAGCTCTATCTTCCTGACTCCGTCCTCGAGTTCCTTCATTATGCCTAGTTCGTTGAGTTTTGTGTGAATTGTCTCTACGAAGTCGCTTATGTTCCTTAGTTCCGTGTAGTCCTCTGGGATGAGTATGTTTGTTATGTTTGAGATGCTTTTGATGTCGTCCTCAATGAACCAGTCGATTATGAATAGGGAGAAGGCTGTGTTTATTAGCCTATTGAGTTCGTTCACGAGTTTCTCATCCAGCCTTACCGCAGCTGCCTTACTACCATCTGGGTTGAGGAATTCTATGCGCGGTTCCTTGCCTGCCTCCA
>NZ_LCWN02000131.1:0-2424 GCF_002078205.2 Vulcanisaeta sp. EB80 | reverse complement strand
AGCCAATCCTAAGCCTAACCCAATCCCTTGTCTGTAAGGACCTCCTTACAAAAATTGGTAGATAGTTACCTAACCTCCTAATTTCATCCTTAGCAACCGTATTCCACGCAGGGCATTCCTTATCGATATACGGCCCCTCAACGTCATCATAGACAAGCGGGTATAATCTACAGCCTATGGGCCTATTATCATATATAGTGCACCTCATGGACTTGGGGTCCAGGAACACGCAATGCCCATCCACATTTTTCAGTCGCCAAACCTCACCATCAAACACCGCGAAATCCTTAAGCTGGAAGCCCAGGGCTGTTATCCTCTCGATATCCTCGGGGAGAAGCTCCATCTGCGTGTTTAGACAGCATTTACCACACATTGTACAGTTCATTTTAACCTCGAAGAACTCCGGGTCGTCAAAGATGGAACCCAGCCTTACCCTAACCTTAACCATGCCCACATCAACTGACCCTCTTAACCTTGTACTCCATTGTTATAGCCTTATCTCTACGATCATCAATCCTCACGGTAGTCACTATACGCTTCACACCAGCCCTATAAAGCTCGTCATGAATCTCCTGCAATAACCGACCCAACGCCTCGACACTCGGTAATTCCACCGAGGTACCCATTGGACCAACCTCGTACTTATAGCCGGATTTCTTGATTACATCCACGGCAACCCTGATTAAATCACCCACGCTTGTGCTACAGGTCCCGATTGGGTCTACGGCTATCTCCACAATCACCGGCATAGCAACTCCCAATGCCAAGTAGTTTTTATTTATTGCATACCAACTAAGCCCTCCTAAGCCTAAGGGCGTTTAGTGTTACTGAAATGCTACTTAGTGCCATGAATGCAAGAGCAAGTGTTTCAGAAATCGCCGAAAAACTTGGCGTTAGTAGGGCCACTGTCTCCAGGGCCATAAGGTCCTTAATGAATAAGGGGGGTTAGGTTCACAGTGAATATTCCTGATAATTCACCAAGGGCTTTCATAATAACTAGAAGGCCCTACGAGAGACTTGGCGAGTGCTATAAATTAATTGATGGCAGGTACCTAATAATTATCAAGGCGAGAGATTACAACGAATTGGTTAGGATTGTGGAGGGGGTTGACGATAAAATGGAGTTGTTCATAGCGATTAGGGTTGTTGGTAGAAATGTTGTACCCATGGGGTTGGTTTGCGATTACTGTGGAGGACCAATAAGCATGCCTATAATATACAGGAGAGGTAGGAGGACGTATTATTTGTGCTGTGAGGCATGCCTTAGGGAACTGAAGAAGAAATTAAGCAAGTCAAAAGATAAATTAGGCAATTAAGATAACGGCATTGGATGTCCTCGAGTAATAGGTGCGTATTTTACCAAAGGACGCATGACGGTGAGAGGTGCGTGTTAATGCCGCCTGAGGATTGGCGGGTGAGTAGGAGCAAGTTCATCAACCTATGCCTAAATGGCGGTCGAGGATGCCCAGTATTGAGTAGGTACTACTCAATAGTTTCTAGGACGAGTGAGGAGAAAAAGGGTTGAAATTTTAATTCATGTTCCAGGGGAAATTGTGAATCAAATCAATCGATGAAGCATTAATGGTATAATTATTGATAACGCTATTAACGTAATTACCATACCCACGTATAGGTTATTTAAGGTACTTACCTGGTTCGACGCGGCCTGCGAGTTGCCAGGGCTTAGTTTGTACGTAATTAGTGCAAACCCGTATTGATTAATTGGTATTGGATGATCACCGAGCTCGTTCTCGCTGACTGGCGAGTATAGTTGGGCAGTGGTTGCGTTTTCTATACCTATTACAGGTATTGTGGTCATGCTGTGGGGCTTTAGGACCACGGACTTCGCTATTGCGTATGTCCCATTACTCACCACCAGTGTTAGATACAGTGTATAGTTGAGCCCATTATATATTTGGAGGACTACCACGTTATTTACGTCGACATACTTAACGAGCCTCACCTGCTGTAGCCAACCATTTATTGTGTTTATTATGGCGTCCGTGTACGTTAAGGCTTGTTGCTTAAACCAAGCTGGGCCATAATTTGGCGGACCTGTTTGCCACGTCCAATCACTTCCCTCCGCGATGTATAGGTAGTTCCACAGCGTGTATATTGGGTTTGTGGAGTTTGGTGTTGTGTTGAAGGGTAATGGTACAACTGGCGATGTCTGGGCGCCCACGGCTTTCGTGAAAGCCACCAAGTACTCCCTGGCAAGGGCTAGGGAGTACCAGATTTCTGTCTTGCCTGGGTAGCCATTATTCCAGTTGTTCAGGTTGAGCGCCCATGATGTTTCAGGCAGGTTTGTAACTACGGCAACGGGTTTGTGGGTCTCAATGGCCTCGCTCGCGGTCTGTGTTATGAACCAGGTACCCTGGTACTCAGAGAGCACCTGGTATATTGCCTGTAGGTCGGCAGGCCCTG
>NZ_LCWN02000130.1:0-2444 GCF_002078205.2 Vulcanisaeta sp. EB80 | reverse complement strand
TGTGCGAGCGGGCACATACTGAGTGGTAACCTACAAATGGCTGTTAGCAGCTTTGTCTTCTTCATGGCTGTGTTGGTTGGTGCGATGATAACGGCATACATAGTCTACGGCCTAAAGCCCTGGACAGCCAAGTGATCATGAGTTTATGTGAATTTTTCCTTAAAAATCATTAAAAATCAAAATTTCCTGTTTTATATGGTAACGGTTAAGGGAGGCTAGTTAGGATTGGTGATTTAAGGCCCATTGATTTTCTACTCATAGCACTTGCGTATGGGCTTGGTGTTAGATACCTTGATAAGTACGGCTTAAGCGAGTACGTTATTTCATGTGAAATTGAAAATAATAACCTGAGGTGCACCTCACCATGTAGCGGCAATGAAGATAGATGCCTTGTTTATAGGCTACTAGTTAAGGGTGGTATCTCGCTTAAGTGCCTATCTCGATCATGATTGGTACGTGATCCGAACCCTCAACGTTCGCTAAAATCTCAGCCCTACCCACCCTACTCCTCATTTCCTCACTTACTAGGCAGTAATCAATCCTCATAGCCCTCCACCTCTCCCTATAACTACGCCATGTGTATGCCTTAACGCCGGGGTGCAACTCCCTGTAAATATCGACATATCCAAGGCTTAGGAATTGATTAAACCAAGCCCTCTCCTCAGGTGTTAACCCAGGGTGTTTCTCATCCCAGAATGATGAGTCGATCCTATCCCTAGCTATATTAAAGTCGCCACACACGATAACGGGTTTGTTGTTTCTTAACTTATTGAGGAATTTCTCAATAGTGTTGCAGAATGCTAACTTGAATTGTAACCGGCTTAGGTCATCACCAGCCCTTGGGAAGTAGGCATTAACCAGGTAAAAGTCGCCGAGCTCAACAGTTATTACCCTACCCTCAGAGTCAAAATCCCTAATGCCCAAACCCTTAATAACGGATATTGGGTGTGTTTTAATTAAGGTCATAACCCCAGCATAGCCCTTACGTTCAGCGGGAAATGGGTATGCTTCATACCCGAGACCCATTATTGTTAATGGCACACCGCCCTGACTCCTAATTTCCTGGAGTAGGACTGCATCGTATTGTCGAGAGCTTAATAACTTATCTAGCACGCCCTTTTTCATTATACTTCTCAATCCATTAACATTCCATGAGAGAATCAGCACGTATTTTAGATCACGACAGTATTTTTATTTTATTAAGTTTAGGTTAATTACTTTGGTAATGCGTCCTTATACTGATCCCTGAGCACCTTCTTATCTATCTTCCCTGTACTGGTTAGCGGTAACTCCTTAACGAATATAACCTTATCCGGTATCCACCACTTAGGTATCTCCCCCTTCTCAACAAACTGCATTAGGTGGTTCTTAATATCATTCTCCGTTAACCTACCCTCATAACCAGGTTTGGGCACTATTATCGCCACAGGCCTTTCACCCCATTTCTCATGAGGAACACCAACAACAGCCACCAAATTAACCCCTGGATGTGTGCTTATGAGGTCCTCAAGCCTAAGGCTTGGTATCCATTCACCACCACTCTTAATGACATCCTTTAATCTATCGGCGATCTTGACATAACCATCCGGGTACCAAACTGCAGCATCCCCAGTGTGGAACCAGCCATTACGCCAGGCGTTCCTAGTCTTCTCAGGATCGCCTATGTACTCCCTAAACAACCATGGCGACCTGACAACAATCTCGCCTATAGTCTTGCCATCCCTAGGGACATCCCTATCCTGCTCATCGACAACACGGAGTTGAACCAGTGGTATGTTTATGCCGGTCCTCAAGTAAATTTCATTCCTCCTTTCAGCTGGTAAGTCCCTGTGTTCAGGCCTTAGGTATGCTATTGTGAGGACAGGCGCTGTCTCGGTCAGCCCATAGCCAGAAATGACGGTCATACCCCTAGCCTGGGTTGCCTTTAATAACCCCTCAGGTAATGCTGCACCGCCGACTATGAACTTGAGCCTGCTTAGGTCGTACTTCGGCGAGTCAGGGTGCATGAGTAGGTTATAAAGTATGGTGGGCACTCCAGCACTGAATGTGACGCCTTCCTCATGAATAACCCTCAATATATGACCCCAGTCAAAACGCCCCGGATAAACAATCTTTCTATGCCCATTTAGCATGGTTGACCACGGCCAACCCCATGCATGTACGTGATACATTGGGACTAGTACCATAGCAACATCATCCTGTGAAGCATTCACTGGCGGGTTCTTAACGGCTAATGCTGTCGAGAGTGTATGAAGCACGAGGCCTCTATGCGTGTGGTAACCACCCTTTGGTGGTCCTGTTGTTCCTGATGTGAATAGTAGTGTTGCTGGTGTTCTCTCGTCAATCTCTGGGAATTCCCTGAGTGGTTCGTGTTTGAGGAGGTCCTCATAGGGTATCATCTTAACACCATAATCCTGACCAGGAACCCTACCCCTATCACTCAT
>NZ_LCWN02000129.1:0-2523 GCF_002078205.2 Vulcanisaeta sp. EB80 | reverse complement strand
GATGCCGTAAGGCTACGTCGGGAAAAAGCTTTTAATATCGACGGAATGTACGGCAAGGGGCCCGTAGTCTAGCGGTAGGATTGAAAGCAATTCCCTAAGGCCCGCCTCACGCGCGGGAGATCCCGGGAGGGGATTCCCCGGGAGTTCAAATCCCGGCGGGCCCATCCACCGAACTCTTCCGGCCATCGCCGGCGCAGTACGGCCGAAGAACCGCGGTGGGATCCGCATGTCGGCTGTCGTCGGTTCCACGTATCGGCTGAACTCGCTATAATCGATTCAATTCGACTAACTCACGGCGACGCCGGCCTTGAGGAGGCGGTATGAGATAGAAAAAGGGGATGTTTTTTTAGGATCTTTTCGGCGATTTCCCTCTGCCTCGGCGTGCCGTCCTTCGCCTTTTCGGCGAGATAAAGCGCTACGGCCCTTCTTATTTCGCTGTCTCGCTCCGCCAGCTTTAGGAGATCCGCAGTTGCTATATATACCACGTAATAGCGGCCGGACCTCACGACGTTAGGCCTAAGTCCCATCGACTCAAGCCTCCCGGCCGTGGCGAGCGCCTTTCCGGCATCGCGGGTATAGTGCTCAGCCAGGAGTGAGCCGCCGTTACTATTAACGAGATGCAATGACATCACGATGCCCGCCACAGTCACGGCGCCTCTCCTCTGTCCGTCCTCGGCATGTGAGAACTGCTCCGTAGGGATCTCGCCGTTTTGCCCGAACGCCTCCCTAAGGACATCTATGCCCCTCTTCCTCGCCTTCAGCTTGTAGGCCGCTCTGAAGGCGTCGTCTGTGGCCAGCTTTATGTAGATCCATTTGTGGCTTTTCGATAGATCCAGCAAAACGCCGTATACGCCCGCCGCCTTCCTAAGCCTCTCGAACGCCTCTCTGCCAGTGGCGACTAGGGCCTCGTACGTATTTGCGACTAAGCCCAGCCTCCGAGGCTCCTTAGCAGCAATCGACACTACATACTTTCCATATAGAATCTTATTCCACCTAGCCTTCCCATCCCCCAACCACATGGTGAACAGAGGCGCCCACTCCCCACGTCTGAGGTAGTCTACAACGAGACTTATCGCCTCGTTCTTGCTCCACCTCTGCCTCCAGCTCCTCGCCTTACTGTATACGTGAATGCTCACCCCCTGGTGTGTCAGCGTTACTGAAGCGATGTATGTGTAAACTACTCCATATCTCGTCGTAACCCAGGCGAACACCTGCCAGGGCTGTGCAGTGTGTATAACAGGTCGGCCGTCTGCTTCACCTTCGTCGCTCGCCCTCCAGCCCAACTGGAATAGCTCAAGCCGCTCGCGCGGAAGCTTGAGTATGTCGGGAAAACGCGTCTTAGCTGTTACGCCGTGGATTAGAATACGTGGAGTGAAGTCCCCTATTACATACATCCACGTCCCGTCCGGCGCGTACAGCTTGTTGCCCTCCACCCTGTAGGTGCCGTCGACAACGGCCTTGTATATCGAGGTCAGCTCGGCCTTCGCCTGCCTCTGCGCCTCCAGCAACAACCGTTTTAGCGTGTCTCTGAAGTGGAAGAGCTGTCTTCTCTCCTCCTCTGTGAGCTGGAAGGTCTCGGCGACCCTCCGCGTCGCGTATTCGACGTAGATGATCCATGCCGGGAATACCCAATCCACAGGCCCCCTCAAGACTCCATGTTTGGAAACCTGCTCAAGAACCTCCTCCACGGTCGGCGGCTCGGCCGGCTTAAGCGCGAGCTCAAAGCGCCTAACTTCGTCGAACGAGGTCTTCCCCATGATCTAAGTTAAAAGAGACTGTTTGTTGATCCAATGAGGCGTCGACTAAGGCGAGCCGTTTCGGTTGCGGGGTCTTTGTGCTGAGCACAGTCCGGGCCGCCTTCGCGGCGTCGGCCGCGGGGAGCGCCTCCGCGCATACCGCCAAGCCGCCCCTCGGCGGGTTCCTTGACGCCGACAGGGAGCATCGAAGAAAAGCCCGACAGGGGGCTAGCCCCCTGTCAAGCCTTTCTTACATGCTCCCTGTAAGCGCTGGCGGATCCGCCGAGGGGCGGTTCAACTTATCAACGCGCCGCGGAGGCGCAGATGGAGGAGTTGGAGTTCGGGCGGTGCTACGTCGCATGTACGAACCGCTGCGCGGACGACCGCCGCAGGGACCCCGCGATATGCCCTGGCGCCCCGGGGGCCACGGAGCGCGTTGGGCTCCGCCCCGCCGAGCGCAGGCCCGCCGACATCGACATGGAACCTATTGATATGGAGCCGGCAGACTGGGAATAGCCCCCTTTTTTCCCACACAAGACGCCGGCCCTAAGCCGAGGCGAGGAGGAGGCGCCGAAAAGGCCGTCACTATAAAGGGAAAAAGGGGAATTATTCGGGGAAGAACACCAGATCACCAAAGTTCTCAGCGCCTTCATCTCGGCGTCCAAAAACGCGTATAGGCCGCGCCTCGCGAAGGGGTCGTCCTCATCCGCCAGCATTTTGGCCATCTCCATTATCTTATCCGCCTCGTCCAATATCTCCAGCGCTTCTCTTTTTCTCCTTCCCCATT
>NZ_LCWN02000128.1:0-2549 GCF_002078205.2 Vulcanisaeta sp. EB80 | reverse complement strand
CTGAGGCATCGGCAAGGCCGGTCATAGCCTCAATAAATGCACTAGACCGATTCCTGCACACGAAACCAAGCCTCAAGTGCGAAATATACAAAATGCTCGACAAAGCGCTAAAAGACCTAATACTCAGGGGAGACATAACACACATAATACTATTCTCACCATACGGAAGCCCACAGGGTCCTGAGGAAGGAAACCACTCGGAATACGGCGTCTACATGGCCACAATAACAAGACCTAGGCATGAGGATACAGTTAAAATACACGAAATCGGCTATCTATTCAACGAAGCCGTTGAACAAACCATGACAACATAAACTATGAAACTGAATGTACAAACTCATCTCAATATGGCATTATTACTTAAGACCAAGCAGTTTCCCATCTAACTTCACTAAACGCTTGAGATGCATTATCAAGGACAAAGCATGGAGCCCCGGCCGGGATTCGAACCCGGGACCTCCCGCTTACGAGGCTTGCACGGGGCTTTCGCCCCAGGGCGCTCCGACCGGGCTGAGCTACCGGGGCGTGGTCTTATGATGTTGTGGTTTTTTAGTTTTTTGTTCGTGGGCATTGGTTTGTGAGGCTGCTTAAGTCGCCTCATTTTCCCTCATCTCAGCGTCCTTACTGGCCCCTCCCCGCCCTGAAGGGCGAGGCTTTAGGTACGTTTTTGTAAATACCAAGGGGCTTGAGGTTGAGGTTTGGGTCTGATTATGCGTGTTGAGGATTTTTGCGGTCTTTTATTTCAATTGGGTTTCATATTCCCTGCACTAATAAGCACTTGCTTGGTTGTTTTTATTGAGCTTTCTCTCTATCTCCTGGATGAACTTCTTTAATTGCCCAGTACATGGGTACCTTGTCTCTTGGTGCTTTGAATCCGCAATTTGTGCATACCATGGTTCTTCCCTCTTCCTGGGTTAGCTCATGTTCGCACCTTGGGCACTTCCTGCTATACAGCCTCCTGAACTCATACGGTGCGCCGTACCACTCCAACTGAGTAACCAATAACTTCACGAACCCCTTGAGCCCCGATAGAAGCAACTTACCAACCCTCCCTCCATACTTCCTTGTGAGGAGTTCCTTCAAGCTTTCCCAATCAACATCGTCAATAAACACCATTGCCTTGTACCTGAGGGCTTTCTTAGTGAGTTTCCTAGCTAGGAAAACCGCCTCAGCCCTAATGAGCCTATATGCACGACTTCTAAGCCTCCTAGCCATCCTCCTAGTCCTCTTGGCATTTGCCTCATCATCAAGTCCAAGTCTCTTTAATCGCCCCACCTTCCTTTCCCGCCTCACTGCTTGATTATAGAGGGACACGATTCTCTGCGGGTTAAGTCCTTCTTGCTTAAATGAGACAATTTTACCATTCCTTATCAAGCCCCACGCAATACCATGACCCCAGGAATTAACATCAACAGCTAAGATGTACTCACTAGGGATGTAGGACTCTACCTCACGTTCAGCGATTAAGGCTAGATAGGGCTTATCATCCTTTAAACCAATCATTGCGAACCTAACATCGCCACTCTCCCCAACCCTATCAATGACCCACCTAGGCATTGGGACCTCAACAACAGAGCCAGGCTCGCTCCTACAAACCTGACGCAACCTAATGACATCGCTCCTAAAGTCAAGAACCACAAGTGCTTTCCTATCACCCTTCATGGAGCCATCGGCATAAATCCTCAACGTCTTCAGTGGTACCCATGTCTCAGCAAACCACTTTTTAGGCGTGGTTCCAAAAACTAGACTCTCCATAAAGTTCTTGAAACCATAAAGTTGGTGTTGAATTGTTCTAGGTAGGTCTGGCGTCCAGACCTCGTAATCTCTATAGGCTAGGTTTGATAAAGCCATCAACCGCTTAATGTAGTCAGCATCGCACTTGTCCCTCGGTAGTTTAATGAGTATTGCCCTATGAGCCTTCACCCTCAATCACCACCGCTATCCCAGCAACCTCCTTACCAATGTACTTAGCCAACTCTTTGCCTCCTTCATCGATGTACACATCAATCCTAACATAGACCCTATCACCAACCCTCCTCCCAACAGTAACCCTCCCCTTGAAGTAAATTGCCTCAGGCATCACCAACATTAACGAGGCTAGATTTATAAACTTTTTGCCTAATCAATTGTTAAATTAGGCAAAGGTTTATAAGCAAGCCCTTTACCTAGGTCTTGTCCCGCCACCGGAGGTAAAGTGCCGGTGATGGGGTGGGCTTAGACCCAGCCCCGTGGGCTGTGACTAGATGATACCCCGAGGATGGGGCCGTAGGTCCGACGGCGTAGGGAGCCAATCAGTGACGAGAAATCCCGAAGCCAAATGAGGGGAACGGGGCATTTTGCGGTATAATTCTTATTAATCTGGCTGAGACTGTGGGGTGTGTGTTGAGGGTTCTTAATTTCTTGATTTTTCCGCTGGTTAATTCGTTGTGTAGCTCCCTCCATGCGACTTTTATGAGTGCTGTTGCTAGGTCTTTACCTTGTACGAACCTCATTGCGTATTTGTCTGCGGCGTATTCGCTTAATTTCATTGTGAGCGTTATTGTGAGTAG
>NZ_LCWN02000127.1:0-2605 GCF_002078205.2 Vulcanisaeta sp. EB80 | reverse complement strand
CACCCGACTGGGTTTAAGCTAGTGACTGTGCATAGGCCGGAGGATGTGGATAAGGTTGATCCAACGAAGGAGGCGATCGTAATAGGCAGGACCGTGGGTCTTAGGAAGAGGGTTGAGATTGTTAGGAGGGCTATTGAGAGGGGTGTCAGGGTCATTAACGTAACCAAGGACGTCATCGACGAATTGAGCAGGTCCCAGTGATTTACCGCCTTAATTTCTCACTAAACCAATCCACAATACTCCTCAACCTAACAACCCTATGGTTCGGCTTGCCAAACCTCGATAAGTCGTGGTTCTCCCCTGGGAAAACCACCATCCTAACCTCCTTACCCATGTACTTAAGCGCCGTGTACAACTGGACGGCTTGGTCGAACCAACACCTGTAATCCTCCAACGAATGTATTATGAGGAGTGGTGTTTTCACGTTCTTCACATACATTATCGGCGACTTCGCCAGATAGGTCTCCAGGTAACCCCAGAAGTCCTTACCCTCATCACCACCTATTTGGTCGTTGGCGAAGTAAGGACCTATGTCACTGGTCCCGAAGAAGCTAACCCAGTTGGATATTGACCTGTCAGTCACGGCAGCCCTAAACCTATCTGTGTGCGTCACTATCCAATTAGTCATGAAACCACCGTAGGACCCACCAATAACCCCTAACCTGTTCGGGTCTATGAAGTCGTAACTCCTAAGCACGTAATCGAGACCCTCCATCAAGTCTTCATAGTCCCTTTCGCCATAGTGCCCACGTATGTCCGCGAACCCCTCACCATAACCATCACTACCCCTCGGATTCATGAATACTACGACGAAGCCCTCATTTGCTAACACCTGAAACTCAAACATGAATGAGTAACCGTAAGCCGTCTTTGGTCCTCCATGTATCTCAAGAATCGCCGGATACTTAATTCCAGGCCTGAAATCTGCGGGCCTCATTATCCAACCCTCGATTTCAACACCATCGCCAGCCTTGAATTTGAATTGCTCCGGCTTGGATAGACTCACCATGCCAACCCAATCATTGAAGTTCGTAACCCTCTCCTCAGCCCCATTAACCCATCTATACAGTTCCGTTGGTGTGGTTGGGTCCATGGCTACGAAGTATATCAACTCATGGTTTATCACCGCGAAATCCTCAACGCTCCTATTGCCGCCAACCACAACTTCGACATTACCATTAACGCCGGTCCTGGCAAGTCTTGCTGTCCCTCCGTCCATCATTACGAAATATATATACTCACCAACCCATTGGAGCTTTGTTGGCGGTGGCGAACCTCTAACATCACTATTTAGGCTGTTGCCGACATTGCGATCGACCCCCCTCATTAGGTCAATAACCTCGTTGGTGTCTACCTTGACCAATAACACATGGTCGTGGGTGGCAAAGCCCCTATGTAGGTCATTGCCGACCATGGCTAAGTACTTACCATCTGGGGAGAACTTCATGGTGGAGACACTGTAGTTACTAAGGATGGTACGTCTCTCACCGCTCCTTAGGTTGATTAGCCAAACCTCATTCCTGTATGGCTTGAAACGATCACTACTGATGGCAACCGCAACCTCCTCCCCATTGGGTTTGACGTCGTACGCAACAACGTCGAAATCACCACTGGTTAACTGTCTCAAACTACCATCTACTTTCAATGAGAATAGGTGGGTCTTGAAGGTGTGTATGAACCCCCTGCCATTAAACCATAATGGCCAGTCATCAACAAACTTCACATCCTCCTGGGTCGGGCCGGTGGTGCTTAGGAAGAAGATTTCATTACCAACAACACGCATGCCAGTAACCCCGCCCCTGACGTAGGTAAGCCTAACCGCCTCACCGCCATCGAACTTGAGCAACCACACACCAACACCAGGCTCATCCTTACCAAGACCTCTCCTTGAAAGGAATACTACCCCTGAACCATCACTTAATATTCTCGGTGAGAAGTCACTATTACCCCTAGTTAATTGCCTTGGCGATTTACCATCGTAAATCCAGATATTCCTCTCATAATCATCCATTGAGTCGGAGATTTTGGACAATGTAAACACGAGGAGACCTTTATCACCGTGTGAGTCTAAGTCGTGTATCATCCTAACGAGCTTTAAATCATCGATAACCAACCTCCTAACCATTAGTGGACCTAATAGTCATGGACTATTAAGGTTTACTGGCGGGATATTATAAGGACTGAGGCATTTGAAAAATTAATGTATCTCCATTATAATGGGAGTTATACGCCTCGGCACTAAGGTGAAGAGGCGTGAACACACATGCATTGGCGCCTAGGCAGCGGCAATGTTTTAAATGGTTGAATCATTAGTTACGTAATGGGTAATTGGTCTGGTAGGGATGCGGCTGGACTGTTGAGATCTGTCGAACTTTCTTTTCGTGGTTCCTCATGGTTATTCTACTGGTTTTTCATCTACATTGGAGCTTCATCGGCCATATCCATCATTGAGCTATACCACACCATTGGACTTAGCGGCTATGTGGTAGTAATGCGCATCGTCTATACGTTAGTTAGTATGGGCGTAGCCCTTTATGGTGCTTACCTGTTGAGGAGGGGTGTTGAGGGTATTGGTAGGTACTATAACAATCCTGACTTGATTAGT
>NZ_LCWN02000126.1:0-2662 GCF_002078205.2 Vulcanisaeta sp. EB80 | reverse complement strand
TTGCATCGTCGATTATGTTCCTGAATACGTTGATTGCATCCTTGCCTGTAACTGTTATTGATGCCACAACGCCTGCGTGATCTCCGTGCACATGGTGATCAACCTTAGCATTATATTTAGCTTTGAGTGCGTCCATGAATTCGCCCAATTCTTCAATAACCTCCTTAGGTAGTTCTGCGATGTGGTAGTGGTGATGGGCATGCTCCTCTTCCTCATCCTCCTCGCCTTCATTATTCTCTATGCCACTAAAGCCGAAGGTCATGCTAATTATGAGTTCAAGCTGTTCGTTTTGGGCTATTCTCTCAATCTCCTTACTCAACCTACGCCACTCCTCAAAGCCTAACTTTATCTGCATCATACTGTAATCCTCCAAAGATTACCCATTAATAAAACTATGTCCTTTGTGGCTCTAGGTGACGTTCTGCCGTGAAAGGTCCGGGTTGGGATGTCTATATACTATGAATAATTGGATATATAGGTCCTTGATCGCACTAAGTATAATAAGAATAAAACTTAAAAAGGTGTTTTTGTACATTATTCGTGCCCACTAAGGGCTTGGAAATCGAACCTGCAGACCTATGGAGGATACTTAAGGCGTCTGGTATAAAGTATGTGAAGTTCATAATAGTAGATATAAATGGCTCACCAAGGTCAGAGATAGTGCCCATAGACATGGCGAAGGACTTGTTCGTAGATGGTATGCCCTTTGATGCATCGTCAATACCATCATACTCCACGGTTAATAGGAGCGACTTTGTGGCCTATGTAGATCCGAGGGCTGTGTATATAGAGTATTGGCAGGATGGTAAGGTGGCTGATGTCTTCACAATGGTCTCAGACATAGCCGATAAACCATCACCGCTCGATCCCAGGAGACTTCTCAATGATGTACTTGGATCAGCTAAGTCAAAGGGTTATGAGTTCCTGATGGGTGTTGAGGTGGAGTTCTTCGTTGTTAAGGAAGATGGTGGTAAGCCTGTACTCGCCGATCCAGGTATTTACTTCGATGGTTGGAACGTGACTGTGCAGTCTCAGTTTATGAAGGAGTTAATAACGGCAATAGCTGAGGCAGGCATAAACTACACGAAGACCCATCACGAGGTTGCACCAAGTCAGTACGAGATAAACATCGGCGCAACTGATCCACTTAGGTTGGCTGATCAGTTAATATACTTCAAGATAATGGCTAAGGACATAGCCCAGGAATACGGTTTAAGGGCAACATTCATGCCCAAACCATTCTGGGGGGTTAATGGTAGTGGGGCTCATACCCACGTAAGTGTTTGGAAGGATGGTAAGAACCTATTCCTCAGTAATACGGGCAAGATAACCGAGGAGTGCGGTTACGCAATAAGCTCCATATTAAGTAATGCAAGGGCATTAAGTGCGTTAGTCGCCCCGTTGGTCAACTCCTACAAGAGGTTGTTTCCTCATCACGAGGCACCAACGAGGATCGTGTGGGGCTATGCAAACAGAAGTGCCATGGTTAGGATACCACAGTATAAAATGAGGATTAATAGGATAGAGTTCAGGCTCCCAGACCCATCAATGAACCCATACCTAGCCTTCGCAGGGGTAGCACTAACAATGCTCAGGGGTTTAGAGGAGAAGAGGGAGCCACCAGAGCCAACGGAAGAAGTAGCGTATGAGTTACCGAATGCGCCCGAAACACCATCAACAATAGAAAGCGCGGTAAAGGAGCTAGAGAAGAGCTTCATAGCCACCGAACTACCAAGCGACATGGTTAAATCCTATGTTAAGTATAAAATGAATGAGTGGGAGGAGTACTTAACCAAGGTAGGTCCTTGGGAGAAAACCTGGAATGTAATAACAAAATGGGAATACGACAAGTATCTAGTGACCGCATGATCAAAAATACCCCTACCTCAAGGTGATGTTTTCCGCGGGTACTCCAAACAGCTCTGTTGGAACATGAGCCGGTCAGACAAATCAACACCCAACGTCCTACACGACTCGTAGAAACCCGTAGGGCAATGAACCCTAGGTGACTAGCGGTGAGCCACTACGGTAAGGGGTTCAGTGAGACCGTCGAGAAGGAGACGGCTGGTCGTGAAACCACTGAAGGTAAATAAATACAACCCACCGTCTCTGGAGAGACGGCTTCCTAGGTTAGTTGATTAGTAAATCATTAGTTATATTATTTAGCAATAATATCGAGGTTAATGAATTTAGCTCTCAACATATATGGCTGGCCTACCTGGCAGGGCATTTCTAGCCCTATTGCCTGGGTCATAGGTTGGGTTAAGAGCGTCCTGAATTACGACTATAGCACCAACCTTATGTCCGATGTACTTGGCTAATTCCCTAAAGGCCGTGAGTTCGGTATCCCTACTCACTATTTTCCTGGGTATCGTACCATCGATGTAGCGAGAGACCAGGTTCGCCACCTTATCAGCAATACGTCTGTACTCAGGCTTATTCACGAGAGCCCTTATCACCTCACCCATGGTCTTACCCTCATCCACCAGTTTCGATGCCTCATTGATGATATCGTAGTACTCATTTGGCGGCCCCACGTAGATGTGCACAGCCTTGGGCGAGATCTTGGTAACCCTAAGTATCTCCTGTACATCCTCGATCGTCCTCTCGACAATATTTATAGCAACATCCAAGTCATCACTTATCAAGCCCTCATCGTACG
>NZ_LCWN02000125.1:0-2714 GCF_002078205.2 Vulcanisaeta sp. EB80 | reverse complement strand
TAAGGGTGGGGGTGGTGAGGAGGAGCGTGGTGACTTGGCTGTGGTTTTCACGGTATCCGCGATAGAGGCCTTTGAGGCTGCGCTCGTCCTGATCGCCCTGATACCCAGGAGTTATGCCTCGGCGTTGGTTGGTACGTTGATAGCCTCCGCAATAGTTATTGTCCTCACCGCATTGATTAAGGACCAAATAGCAAGGATCAGGCTGCCCCATCTCAAGTATGTCCTTTCATCACTGCTCTTCAGCTTGGGAACGCTATGGGCAATGGAGGCCGTAGGCCTTGACGTGACTGACCTGGTCTTGATACCCCTCTTCCTAGCCTACCTAGGCATTAACTACCTGTTGATTAAGGTGTGATGCGATGTGGTACATAGACGCGCCAGAGTGCTTGCTATGCCTTCTCGAGTCAAGGTATGCGGAATTAAAGAAATTGAATGTTAAGGACCCATCAATGTACGTGGAACTCGGTAGGTACGTGATGGAGAACGCAGGTAGGGGCAGGGTGGCGGTATTCATAGAATCCCACGTATGGCTTAGGCGCAGGCTCGGGATTAATGACTTACACCATGGCGAGAAAGCATCCCTAGAGTCCCTCGTCAAGGACGCAATAGGTAATCTACTCAGTAATTTAGGTGATGATGTGGTAAGGTACGTGGAATTAGCGGCAGCGGCAAATTCCGTGGACATACCCATGAGGGGCTACAGGTTCAGTACGGAGGACCTATTGGCTAGGCTCAATGACGAGGTCCGCTGGTTGGGGATCACGAGGGGTGGCTTACGTGAGGTCATTGCCAGGGCTGGCTCGATAGGGTATGTCGTGGATAATGCTGGTGAGTTTCAATTCGATAAGGCACTCATCAAGAGACTTGCTGAGTTGGGTAGGGAGGTAGTTGTTTATGCTAGGTCTGAGCCGTACGAGGTTGACGTTACAGAGGAGTACGTCATTGATGAACTACATGACCTTAACAATGTGAAGGTTGTGGGAAGTGGCAATGCGTACTCGGCATTGGTGAAAAGGGATTTATGGCCGTCATTGGGGTCTCATGACCTATTGATAATAAAGGGTCTGGATAACTTCGAGACGTACCTAGAGCTAAGGCCTGGGTTGGGCAATGCATTGTTTTTACTCAGGGCTAAGTGTCCATTGATAGCTAGGCTACTCGGTGTACCAACTAACAGCCCTGTTGTGGCTAGCCGAGGCTATGTGGATAAAATACGTATTCAATAACAGGCATTAGTATCGCAAGGTTAAGTTCGAGATCAACCTCAACCCGCCTATCACCAAATCTCATATCGCTCGGCACAAGGGCTTGGTAACTAACAGACCTAAGGCCCATGTATGGTGAAAGACCAAAGTATACGTGGGTAATAATGCGAAAAACAGCTCTTCTATGCCCATCATCAATTAATCACTGAAGTACGTAGGTTCTCGCCCAGAACTGGTTCTTAGTGAGAACCTGTATAAACTAATCAGCGTAATTCATGATTAAAATTAGCGATGCATTATCGCTGATTTATTACTTCCCTCGATGCCATTAGCATTCCCTTCCTGTTTGGTGTGTCTCTTGGTAGTACGTATTCGTCATTTACCTTCTCTATGAAGCCCATGTTAACTAACCTATTTAATATTTCGTAGACCCTCGGCTCAGGGACTTCACCAATCAACTCGTTAACCACCTTGGTAACCTCGCCCAACGTACCCCTACCGCCCAACCTATCTAGCGCGATGATCACTGTAGAATACCTCCCTGGTGATTGTGAATTTAATTAGGAAGCCTTTGAACTAGTTATTGAGTCAACGTCCTGGTCCCTAAATCTCCCTAACCTAGTCTCAATCTTCACAGCATTGAGTTCAAGGAATGTCTCCTTATCCACACTTAGCACGTTAGAGATGAATCTAATTACCCTACCACCCAGCGTATATCTCTTAATGGCTTCATTAACTCCCTCTAGGAATATCCTTAATGAAGCCGGGCCTTGAATATCCCTTTCTCCTTGGGTCGCCTTTTATCCTACTTAGGTTTAATGTCAAATAACATTACGCCCCCGTAATTATTACGCCCACGTAATGTTAAAACCTTACTCATTCTTACAAGTATCTATGGGCAATGATAGTAATGATACACCCCGGATCTGATAAAACCATTTGCTATATGGATCATAAATAAGTCTTAAACCACCCCCTTACTCACTAAACCAACCCTATCAACATGAGTCATGATTATGAATAATGGCGTTGGAGTAAGCATCACCACTGATGCGATAATAAGTGCGTTACCGAGTGATTGCAATGCCATGATTGGGTTGATGATACTACTCACACCAATAATTGATAATGATGCTATAATTGTAATCATGAGGATCACAAGGCTTGGCAACGCAACCACCGTAAAGGCTAAATTCCGTGTCGATCCAATGCCCGTTGAAATCCTAAAGTACTTAGGTTTCGTAAGACCCACGAACACGCTTAAGCCTGTTGTGAAGAGACCTGTGGATAGCGGTACAAGTATTATGTCAATAATTAATACGTATGGCAACGAAACATGAGTTACAATGAACATAGCCATTACCAATACCTCAGCAATTACGAAAAACACGGCAAATGCTGAAAAGCCAACAATGAATAAGGCTCTGATCAACTCCCCATCCGAGACGCCATTGCCAAAGAGAATCTCGAAGACCCCATTCTGCATATCGGCCTGTATCGTTCCAAGGA
>NZ_LCWN02000124.1:0-2727 GCF_002078205.2 Vulcanisaeta sp. EB80 | reverse complement strand
ATAATAACTATGTAAGCAGAAACTCCGCCCTGATAATCATAAATCACGCATTTTTCATTTCTAAAATATCTATTTCTTATTGTGTATCTGAAGCATAAATGCTGCCAAAATTAGTGTAATTGCGATGGCATAAACGACCAATGAGTATGCATGATAAGGGTTGGGTATGGTAATGGTGATCACACAGCGTTGAATATGCGGCTTTACCGTGTTGATACGACTTGCTATTATTGTTATGTATTGATTACTAAATACCTTCGTTATTAATATAAGGGCTGCTGTTAAGGTGATGATAATTATACGCCATACAGTACTGTTCCTATAAATAATCAGAAACACAAGGAGTATTAATAGTGATGGGTAAGATAATAACCGGTATGTAAACCGATATAGGTATGCTCGTAATACCTGAAAATAAATTTAGCATATTATCGTGATACGCACCACCAACGCAAATCATGCATCTCAATATTGGTACTACACGATAAAAAATCCCAAGCACATGCCTATTTCTCGGACTTCTTTTTAAGTGCTTTCAATAACTATAAAAATGCGCCCTTAATCAGCCTTATATTACTAATTTTAACTAACATGCTCATTTACACGTGATATGCAATATATAATAAAGAATATCAATCTCTGGTGCGGGGGGTGGGATTCGAACCCACGCAGGCCTTCGCCAACGGGACCTAATTGCGGCTCCGTGAGCTTGGCACGGAGTACCCGTCCCCTTTGTCCTGGCTCGGGCACCCCCGCAAGCCCTATTATACACCGCAGGCTTTTAACTTTTTCGTCCTGGTTTTCATGTACGTCTTAACCCTATTCTTAATGGCTAGCTTAAAGATTTAACGGGAGAGGGTATACGGGAAAGGGTATCCCCGTGGGTGTGGGTTTGTGGGGCCGCTTGGGTGAGCATATCTGCGGCGTGGTACCTCTTTGGGTCGTTGCCATCATTATCGTATTTCAGTGGCTCGTAAAAGTGCTCAAACTCTCTTATTGTAAACTCCTTGTTGTAATACCTCAAATACACCTCCGCCCTCAACCTCTTCATTGGGTGCGCCAGGTATTGCCGCAACCCCTCATACAACTGAACAGCTTGCAAACTTCGAAACCGCAATCTACTATCCCCTTTCGACTTCTTAATCGAGCCCGTAATGCCCAATCTCTCATAAACCATGTTCTTAAGGAACTCTAAAAACTCGATGTTGGCGGAAGTTATATCTATCTCGAATCTATACCCATGCGGCTGCTTCTCGGATGCGACTATGCCGTCCGTGTCTATTAAACCGGCGACGTATTTCAGCAGTTCAGTTGCGTTGAAGCTCTTTATTATTTCGTAACCCTTGCCATACCACGGCCACTCACTTTTTCTTAATTTAACATAGAACTTTACACAGATCGCGTCGGGCTTTTCCCCTGTCGTAAATTTAACACTCCGCATTTTTCTCCACGTAAGTTCAACGCTTGGCATTTTTATTCTTCTCATAAACCTCTCAAAATACAGCACACCTGATGAACTCGTTGTGCCCGTTGAAACCTCATACCAGCTCGGCGATGTTGGTCTTACATATACGTCGCCGTGCACCGCACCTAGCATGTATGTGTCGTTTATACTGAGGTGGCGTAGAATCTCTATCCACTCATGTGGATTTATGCCGTAATTAAGTAGTTCCTCCGTGTTAACACCAATAAACCTCCACATTCTTTCACTCATTACAACCTCATTCCAGCCAAACTCCTTTCTCAACATCACCTCAATCTCCTCCACAAGCCTACTCCTACCTGCTCCACTGTTGTGGGTTTGTGGGTTCATGGCTTATCACCTCGTAGAGCGTTAGTGGTGCTAAGCAGCATCAGGCAGCGTAGTCCTCTCCCCGGCCTTTCCATCCCGCCAGGCCAACCCCGGCGGGGTTTCCCTGGGACCACGGGCGCCGGGGCAACCTCCCGGGCCCCAGGGTTATGGAGAGGTTTTGAGACCCTCATGGGGGTCACCTGGGAAAAATACGTGGAGGACTGTGGTCCTCCACGGGAGCCCAAGGTTTCGGGACAGTGCCTTGGTAGCCCTCCCGAGGGAGGACACCCAAGGATGCCCCTACTCCCCCGAGCCCCAAACCACCACCCCTCCCAGCAAAGAGATACGACTAAGAAATGAAAACTAGGAGAGGATGGTTGGCGGGCCCGGGGGAGCAGAAGCACCCCGGGCACCCCAGCCCTCCACATACTTTCCCCAGGTGACCCCCATGAGACCCCGCCGGGTTGCGGGGCAAGTCCTCTTTCGCCTTAGTGCCTTATAACTCATTTGTTCCCGCACTTCCCTAGCCACTTGTTCAGCAGCCCCTAGGGATGACTTTCTCTTTTCCCACACCTCGAATCAATGATTAAACCTTTTGTTTAATTCCTTGTTTCGTTAATTACTCAATTGTTCTTCGTGGTGTTTCTATTCCTTGTTGGTTTTTGTTTCCTCAAGCCTAGGGTTTGCTGGCTTTTGTTTGTTTACTCGATTGTGGTTTTGAGTTTTTGTTTGCTTCCTCGGCTCGTTTGTTGCTTGTTTGTTTTGGGCTATTGGGCGGCTATGCTCTGCCCGTGCCTTTCCCTCCAGAGCCCACTCCCCGTGCCGGTTCCTAGGGTTGCCCTTGGAGTTCCAGAGCCCATCGGGTCCCTAGGAGCCGGCACCCCCACCAACCAGCCCTACGGCACTCCTACACCGCATCGGGCTTTGTCGGTGGG
>NZ_LCWN02000015.1:0-39431 GCF_002078205.2 Vulcanisaeta sp. EB80 | reverse complement strand
CATTTCTAGTTTTGGTTATGGGGCAGCCATTCCCATACCTTGAGGAATTCATGCCTGTTCAATCTAGGGGAAGGGTTACTGTGTATTTGGCGTCTGGATGGCCTATAGGTACGTTGATGGCCGTTGGTGCTGCCTATTTAGAACCATGGATTCATTGGCAGGGAGTTATTTTAGTAAGTGTTGCCGCTATGTTGATATGGTTGATACCTGTCTCGTTAATCCCCGAGTCACCCTATTACTTAGTCGCTGTTGGGAGGGAGAGCGAGGCTAAGAAATTGCTGAGGAGGATACTTGGTAATGAGTTGTATGAAAAGCTTGGTGTTGAGAATGCGAAGTTGAAGGTTGAAGAGAGGAAAAAGGGTAATATGCTGGAACTATTTAAGAGAGACCTGCTGAAGAATACGTGGTTAATATTCTTCGTAAATATATTCTACTCATTCGCCTACTGGGGCTTATTCACATGGATAGCAGCTATATTGCAATCTAAGGGTCTAACGTTTGTGGGCACTCTAGAGTTCGTGATAGCCGCAGCCCTGGCACAATTCCCAGCTTATTTTGTCTCAGCAAGTTTGGCTGAGACGAGGTTAGGGAGGAGGATAACTACCATATCGTTTATGGCTTTAGCAGGCGTGTTCACATACTTCTTCGCATCATCAACAACAATAGTGGATTTACTCGTGTTCTTAGTCCTATTATCCTTCTTCAACCTAGGGGCTTGGGGTGTGTGGGATGCCTGGGAACCTGAGATGTACCCCACACCAATACGTGGCGTGCTTATGGGTTGGATAACGGGTGCCCAAAGGATCAGTAATGCAATAGCCCCTACCATTATAGGGCTCTTATTAGCAATACATGGCATAACTTTCACAACCGTAGTAACAACAATAGCGATCTCGGCATGGATCTCGGCAATAATAGCTTTATTCTTACCAGAAACTAGAGGTAAAATATTGAGGTAATGAGTTAGGTGATTTGGCATGGTTATTAAAATAGTTTACATAAATCCTGTTGGTACAAGCGCATTCGACAAACCTATGAAGGAGTTTCTCGATAATTATAGATCGCCAGATACCGACATAACGGTTGTATCGCTTGAGAAAGGACCTTGGCATCTTGAGTATTACAGTTACGATGCCTTAGTAATACCTGACGTTCTTAAGGTGATAAGGGAATTTGAGGGTAGGGGGTATGATGCAGCAATAATCGGTTGTTTCTACGATCCTGGGCTTCATGAAGCTAGGGAGGTAAGTGACATGGTTATTACGGCACCAGGTGAATCCTCAATGCACATAGCATCCACACTGGGTGATAGATTTAGCATAATTGTTGGCAGGAGGAAGTGGATACCGCTCATGGAGCAAAACGTTGTTAAATACGGTTTTAGGGATAAGCTCGTTTCGTTTGAGTCTGTGGAGTTGGGTGTGTGGGATTTCCATAAGGATGTGGAGGAAACGAAGAGGAGGTTGATAAGGGCGGCTAAGAATGCCGTTGATAAGGGGGCTGAGGTATTAATCCTTGGCTGCACAGTACTCTTTGGATTCTATAAAGACCTTGAAAAGGAGGTTGGTGTGCCTGTTGTTGATCCAATAATAGCTTCGTTAAAATATGCGGAGTTCCTAGTTGAGCTTAAGAGACGTATGGGTTGGACATGGAGTAGGATTGGTATGTACGAGAAACCACCCAGGGAGGAAATAGAGAAGTGGAGACTACCATTATAATCCGATATTCATAATTATTCATAATTTTATTAAAAACATTCATGTAAGTATGCCTTCTTACAACATTAAGTAAATTGGATAACGATGCTAACCATAGTGCCAGAAATAACAATGTTTAAAGCTAACGATTTATTAAAGACACTAAGTCTAATTAAGGAACAGATAACTTAATTCATTTTCTTATATCGAAACTCCTCGCCCTTGTGCCGCCTATCTTTAGAGGTTGGAGATCCAAAAGGCAGGTGTTATCATCATTTTATCAGCTTGGTGTAGTTCCTCAGGGGTTTGATTGATAGGGATTTGTCATATTGTATTTTTGGTAATTCTGTAATTATTGGTTTATAATGAGCAGGTTGAGATTAGGCTTGGTTCAATGGGTGGTAAGTGGATGGTCTTTGTACCAAGTGGGCTTAGAGGCGTTGTGATGCGTAACGTCATTGATGGACTTAGGGAGAGGGGGTTGGATTATATCGCTAAGACCCCTGGTATGAGGGAGGGTGGTGAGAGACCCGTAATTGTTTACGTACCCAATTTCCTGGCGGTGGACATGGTTAATGACGTTGCTGAGGTCATGCTGGGAGTATTAAATAGGCTTGGCATTAATAAGCCATTACTCTTCAAACCTGACGTATTCACGCAGGAAGGCATTTACTCAGGTAAGGCAGGTGGTATGAAACCCTATATCTACATGACGTCACTGAGGCTCAAGGGCTTTCACTAATGTGCCGTAGAACTCCCTGAAGTTTAGGTCTATGACTCTAACGGCCTCCAAATCCCTCCTCAAGTGTTCGATTACATCATCATAGTGACCCTCCACATACCACCTGACTACATCCTCACCGCTACCATGCAACTCCTCAACATCTAAACTAGCCTTTCTAGCTAACTCAACCATCCTCTCTAGGCGTAAGTCCTTGAATTTCATTCTGTTGAATGGTAGTGTTGTTTGTAGGTAATCAATCACGAATGTGTCATGCCAAAGCGCATTAAGCCTTTCTAGGGAATCGACCTCGTGCTCAAAGCCCTTCTGTATAAGTAGTGGTATGTCGTAACGAAGCACATTAAACCCAACCACAACAATAAAGTCTGCCCGATTCCTAACCTCCATAAAGTACTTGTAAAAACTTCTCACTAACTCACTCTCATCATTATTGTTCCTCCATATTGTGAAGAAGCGAAATACACACCCGACACTGGATGCCTCACCCTCCTCGCACCTTATGCTTGTGGATTCAGGGTCATACCTAGTCCAGTCCTCAATAACCCCAATGGCTATTATCTTTTCTTTAATGAAAGCACTCTCCTTATTTGGCCTGTATGTCTCGACATCGAGGTACAACCTCAACAAAGGCACCCATTAATTAGGCAGAGGTACCATTTTTAAGAAGTGAAACGCGAACCTAAACAGTGCAAGGATGGAAAATGCCTCACTTGTAGCTTTAACCACGCGAAAATGCCTGAGAGATGTTATCGAGCACGTGTTCAGCGTTGCTGATTATATCCTCGTTAAGTACGTCGGAGGGAGTTAGGATGAAGAAACGGCGTGAATATTATTAATGGATGGGTAAGATCGATAAGGCTAGCGAGAACAATGTTTTATAGCTTGATTTATTCATTGCTTTTTGTGAGGGAGTTTCGTAATTTCATTAATGTTAAGTTGGGTGATGATGTTGTTTATGGTGTATTGAATAACCTCAGGGCTTGCGTTAGTGAGCTCCTTGCTAGGCAGTACATACTCAATGAGTTTGGCGATGATGTTGTGATTAGGTATGAGCCTTACTTCCTAAGTCCCTGTGATGCTATGTTTAAGTTCATGTTACCGCTGGATGAGAGTGTTAGGAGGGCTGCCTGTGAGAGGTTTAAAGTGAAACTTTTCGACAAAACAAACATCCTACTACCAGAGGGCGTTAACCTCAGCGAGGTGGCTCATGAACCAAGCCTAGTGTTTAATCTGAGACTGAGTAGTACCTGGGATTTAATTAGTAATTGCCCATTAATTGAGACCAAGCTCAGGCAAGACCTTGGAGGCGAAGGTTCCGTAAGTACTGATTATGTGAACTGCTTCTTTAACTCGGACACGATGACGTGCATACTCCGCAGACATTCCGTACTCTCCTCGATCAAGCACGCCAAGACCTTTCGGGTCGATACCAACGACTTCATCGACCTGATCAATGAGCTGCTTTGCCTACAGGCATGCGTTGGTGATAACGTAGATGTTCAGAAATTTGTTGATTTCCTAGTGGTTAAGGTCGATGGCAAGGAGATAGGCAGTGTTTACTTAATTGAGGCAAAATCTATTACAAACCCTGATGAGGAGTACAAGACTAGGAAGAGTCTGAGGGTTTATGGGGAGTGCTTGAGAAAGTGTGCCAAGCGCCATAGGTACGCATTCGAGGTAATAAATGCACCAATAAACATGCCGAGGGAGGCAAGGCTGGAAATAACTAGGGTAACAGGGGGTTAATGCGGCAATATCTGTTCTGTAGTGGCTTGGTGCGGTGTGGGTTTTTAAGTGGTCGTTGTTGTTTCCCGGCCTTGCCTTAATCGCGATTGGTGGGTGATGTTTGTTAGAGCGTGGTTATTAGTGTGGCTATTGTTTTTGTGTCGTTTATTAGGTTTGGTATTTTTGCGTATTCGTTTGGTTGGTGTGCTACCTCGTCTATTGTCGACCAGACTACGGCTGGTATGCCCATTGCCCTGAAGTAGGCTGCGAATGTTCCGCCGCCTATGCCGCCTATCCTTGGTTCTATGCCTCTGGTTTCCCTCAGTACTTTGGCTAGGGCTTTTACGATTTCCGAGTCTGGTGACGTTGGTTTTGGTGCGTCTAGTCTCTGTATTATCTCCCTCTCTATCCTTGGTAATTGCTCCCCATCAATTACCCTGCCGTAGATCGCCTTGACCAGGTTCGCCACGGTGTCCATGTCCTTGAGTATGTCGTCTAGGTTGTATTGGGGTAGTACTCTGCAGTCTATTACGAATTCGTGTGTTCCTGGCATTATGTTTGGTGATGTTGATGGGTTACTCACCATTGTTATTACGAAGGTTGATTCAGGTGGGTCGTAGAGTGGGTCCCTCATTTCATATTTTGTGGTTAGCGTGTTCTTTAGTAGGTATGCCAGTGCTATTGCTACTTCGTGGGCGTTTAGGCCCTTGTTTGGTGTGCTTGCGTGGGCTTGTTTGCCGATTACCCTGAACTTGACCCAGAGTATTGATTTTTCGGCGACCTCTATGAAGCTTCCGTCGCTGCTCCCTGCGTCTGGGACTAGGGCTGAGTCCTTTGTGTCGAAGAGCTCCGGGTTGTTCCTCATTAGGTACTTTATGCCGTATTCCGAGCCAGTCTCTTCATCACTGACGAGTGCTAGCACGATTGTCCTCCTTGGTCTAATCCCGAGCTCCATAATCGTTTTCACAGCGTAGAGCGACGCGACGAGTGATTGCCCATTATCCTCACTACCCCTACCGTAGACCCTGTCGCCGACCACCCTCGGCTTGAAGGGCTCCGTCACAGTCCAGGCACTTAGGTCGCCTGGTGGTACAACATCTAGGTGTGCCACAATCCATAATTTACCCGCGTTTGGGTCCGTGCCCCTGTATGTCGCGAGTATGTTCGGCCTAACACCACCCTTAGCCCTCTTGTCCGGCGCGTCGATGCGCCTTACCTCGTCAAAGCCCCAGTTCTTGATTATCTCAAGGAGTGCATTGGCCTTATCCAGCTCGCCCTCGCCGCCGTAGTCTGGGCTTATTGCTGGTATGCTTATTATGTGCATTAGTGTATTTACGATGTCATCTTTTAAACCGTCAACTGCTCGAGAAATTCTCTCGTAAATTGTGCCCAATGACATGTTATTAATGCATTATTGGTATTGCATTTAAAAATACTCCCTTTGTTGGGTTTCGTAATTAGGCACGGTACTGCCAATGTCGTTACCCATTAATTTAATTGTATATGTTTTAATATGGGTTGGAAGATCTTATTGTTAATGATCGGTGTTGGTCGGGGAGTTTCCTGATTGTAATGCCTTATGTGTGCTTTTTCCATTCCTCATAGTCTTTATATGTGATTTTGTAGCCCCTTGGTGGTCTTGGCTCATAAAATGCGAACTTTGGTACAGGGTATGGGTATATCCTACTAATGCCATCTAGCCCACTGAGGATTTTATCAACGTGCTCCACAGGTATTATCATGCTTATTTCATCCTCCTCCGTCCTACCCCACGCAACCTCACCTGATGATGGTAGGTTTATTTGGGGTTTCCTGGTCTTATGTGCGTTAGTAATGAAGGAGCATGATGATAACCCTATAAATCCTGTTTCTGGGAAGATTCCATGCCAGATCAGGGCTTTGGCGATTGCCGATATCTGTGTTGGCGTTCCATAGATATCAATAACATCGGGCATGAATGTTATCTTCTCCAAAGGAGCCACCAAAACTGCCTTAATGCTACCCTGAGGTAAGGCTCTCTCTTGAAACCTTTGCATGATGTATTTCTTCGCATCATCACTTGATGTGTGCCAATTAGGTGCCTCCTCAAGAAACTTTGGATACTCTGGCGTAAGCCCAAATAGGTAGGCGCCGCCCATGCAAAACATGTCGTCAAGTGTGAAGGCCATGGGCCAGCCATAAACTCTAGAAATATTTATCACCTGGCAGACAGCCATACGAACGCCATAATCCCTCGGCCTTTTAAATCCGCTTAAATCGCAGGGTTCTATACAGAATTTAACACCAATGGGGTATGTTCGTAAGCCCAATCTAGCCCTAACTTCACGACCAAGAACCTTCAAATTATCAATAGACAACACGGATTATGAAGGCATGCCCTAATTTAAATGCATCATCTATATATTATATATGTATTAATTCCACAGGCCCTACGCTACTTATTGGCAGGTTTACGCATTGCGTATGTAATGATTAAGTGCCCATTTCATACTCAACTTCTCGTATTTCTCCGTTTTTATTTCTCGGTTTTATCAAACTGAATGCTAAAATGATTCATGTAAATTACACTGTTACCGTTAACCGAAAACTATAACAATAATTAATTATGCATAATGCTGTGTTTAGGGTTCAGGTTAGATATTCGGATGTTGATGAGATGGGCATCGTCTATTTTGCCAGACATCTTGTGTACGCCGATGAGGGCGTTACGGAATTCCTTAAGGAGAGAGGTATTGACTTTAATTTACTCAAGAGTTTAGGTGTTGATCTTGCTGTTGTGTCCGCTCATTGCGATTATGAGAGACCTATTAGGTATGGTGATGAGGTTATGGCGGAAACTAAGGTTGTTAAGGTTGGAAATACCAGCATAACGTTCCAATTTGAGATTTATGCCAATGGTCAATTAGCATCGAGGGGATACATAGTTTATGTAACTGTGGATAAGCAGGGTTTTAAGGTCCAAATACCAAGCGCCATTAGGGAGGTGTTATTGAGGGCTTTGTAGGATGTTTCTGTAGCGTTCCCTCAATACCTTCTTATCAATCTTTGCTGTCGATGTTCTGGGCATTTCCTCACCCTTTATGAATACTACCTTGTCTGGAACCCACCATTTTGGCATCAAACCCTTATCCACATACTCCCTCTGTAGGTATTCCTTCAGCTCCTCCTCACTTACCCTACCCTCATACTCAGGTTTTAGAACTACTATGGCAACTGGTCTCTCTATCCATCTTGGGTGTGGCACGCCAACAATGGCGACCTCCTTAACTGCTGGGTGTGTGGATAGGAACATCTCGAGTCTCGATGATGGTATCCACTCACCACCGCTCTTGACAGCGTCCTTCTCCCTATCAACAAAGAATACACCGCCATGTCCATCAATAGCCACTAAATCATCAACGTCGAAGTACCCAAATCTCCAGGCATGCTCAGTCTTTTCTGGATCCTTATAATACTCCCTCGTTATTGTTGGTGAATAAAATACTAAGCGTCCCATGTGTTTCCCATCCCACGGTAACTCATTACCCTTCTCATCAACGACCTTAACGAGGGATAAGGGTACTGGGACACCAAGCGAATTATCTATAACGAAGTAGTCCCTAAGCCTTTCATCATTAAGTCCCATACGCATCCAAAGCCTTGGTATATAAATCATCCTGGTTATCGCCGTCAGTGTTTCCGAAGGCCCATAACCCGTTAGTATCTCAATACCCATCTTCTTAGCCTCCTCATAAACGGCAACAGGTAATGCCTGGCCACCATACCCATAGGCAAACCCTTTAAGGCTACTTATTCCCATGGATTTGGCGTTATCAATTATTGAAATAAGCATTGTTGGAACACCCTTGGCAACAACCCTACCACCAACCTTCTGCGCCTCCGGTATGTATCGCTCATGAATGAGCCTTGTTATGTAAGTCCAATCATACCTACCCGGGAACACTATCCTAGCACCAATGAGGGTGCTCTCGTATGGGTGTAACCATCCAAGGATGTGGAATACGGGGGTTGTTATTAATTGAATATCTCTGTTGGAGATCCTAGCTGGGTACTCCATTTCAGCTATTAATAATTGCATGGTACCCACGACCACCTGCCTATGCATGTGATAAACACCCTTAGGCCTACCCGTAGTGCCTGATGTAAAGAAGATCTCAGCAACAGCGTGCTCATCTATCTCGGGCCATGAGTACTGCGTCCTCTTATCCTTCATTATTTCCTCATATTCATATACACCAACACCACTGGGTACCGTAACCTTAGGAACCTCACCACTACCCTTTACCGTAATCTCATCGCTCATTATGACAATGTTCCTTATGGACTTAACATTACTTAATATTGCATTGAGTAGTGGTAGAAAGTCCGTGTGTATGAATAGGATCTCAGGCTCTACGAGATTCATCGTGTAGATTATTTCCTCAGGAGCGAGCCTAATATTTACTGTAAACAGCGTTGCACCATACATTGGCACGGCGAACATAAGCTCTAGATACCTCGTGCTATTCCAATCCATAACAGCAACCCTACTACCCATATCCTTAGGTCTCTCAGCCCTCCTAAGTCCAAACTCCTCAAGTACATAACCAAGCTTATTAACGCGTTCATAAAACTCACCATATATGTACTGCTTAATTGGTAACTTAGGCGGTGCATACTCAATAAGTTGCTCAGGGGCGATCATAATGCCATACCTGAGAATCTTATCAATAGTTAATTGATAATCCCTAAAATCAATCTCCAACTCAACCCTCCTGGATCTCCAAAAATCCGACATCAACTATACAAAAATATTAAATTCTTTATAAACTTTATAACTATATATTATATAGTTATTTTATTCGCTTCTACCGCATACGCCAAATTCAGCAATTTTTCATCGCTGAAATGCTTTGTTATAACCATAGCACCTATTGGTAAACCATCAACTTTACAGCATGGGATTGTTAATGCGGGATGTCCCGTAACGTTGAATGGTGCCGTATTGTAGAGCATACCTGCTGTCATTAATAGGAATTGCTCTGGTGTTGGGTTACTCAATAGCTTCATGGGCCTTTGGGGTGTGGTTGGCATTAATAATACGTCATATTTATTTAGTGCTTCATCGTATGCCCTTCTAAGGTCAAAGGCAAGATTCCTGGCTTTTGCATAGTACTTGTTGTTGTACCTAGTTATTGCGTAATAACCAAGGAGAATGCCAACCTTAACATTTAATGGCAAATCATCCGCCCTATTCTTAATAGCATCACCAAAGAATTCGGCCAATTGTGCCTCGAAGTAACCACCTCTTCCCCAACCAACACTAGAACCAAATACCATGTTTGCTATGGTTCCATCAATCATTATAGGGGTCCATATGGCATAACCAAGTTTATGCATGGGTATTGATACATCTTCGACGATTGCGCCAAGGTCCCTTAATTTGAGAGCAAAATCCCTAACCGATTTATTAACGTCCTCCTCAGAGACAGGCCACTCAAACCCCTCCTTAACAATACCAATCTTAAGCCCTTTAACATTACCCGTTAATAGGTTCGCGTATGGTTTAACCGGAGGATTGAGTAAATCACTTGGTTGCCTTGGATCTAGACCATCCCTACCAGCTATAACCTCAAGAAGCAATGCCAGGTCTTTTACATTACGTGCCATAGGTCCGGCGTGATCGAGTGTAGGCTCTATCGTAAATATACCCGTGTATGGTACTAAACCATACGTTGGCTTAAGCCCATAAATACCAGTCCACGCGCTTGGAACCCTTATTGAACCACCCTGGTCAGCACCAATGGCCATGTCACAGTAACCCGCTGCAACAGCAACTGCAGCACCACTAGATGATCCACCACTCATATATTCTGGGTTGATGGGATTACTAACAGGCATTGGGTACGATGTATTACTACCACCAGAGAAGCTTAGTGCCTCGCATGTTGTTTTAGCAGCAATATACCCACCTTCCCTAAGTACCCTAGTGACAACTGTAGCATCAATCTCAGGTACAAAACCCTCAAGAATACTTGTACCGTGAAGCATCGGAACACCAGCAACCATTATATTATCCTTAACGCAAATCCTCCTACCACTCAACTTTCCAGAATCCTCACCCTTAATATCCGTTATAAATGCTATGGCGCCGAACCTGTTCTCATCAGGACTAGGTCTCCTCCAGGATCTTGAATACGACGCACGAAGAGTGTGGGATACGGTATCAGATATCTTATCTAATGCATCATAAGATATCATTAGTAGCCCAAAAACATGCTGTATAGCATCAAGATCCTCATCGGTTAAGTGAATGTTCACCCTATAAGCAATGTCTTTGATTTCGTCTTTTGATGGAATTCTTGGCATGTATTAGATATTCCCATCTTTTTATTAAGAAGTACTCTATATAATTTATATAATCTCTATCGCAAGCAAAAATGGCCCCACCTAGCCTATAGACCATTTGTGATACATTTCACAAGACTTAACGATATAGTCAAGAAGAAAACGCTGAAGATAGCGGCATGATTAATATAAAACACACCTTCTTTTTCATTTTCATTAAAAATTACTTACTAGCTTGAATTCGATAAAAACATTAGTAGTGCCTCTGTTGGCCTTAACCTCTTCAATACTGGGTCTGGTGCTGGTCTGAGTTGTTCCATGGTTACGCTACCCAGTAGGTTGATTCCTTCGTCCCCGAATATTGCTGGTGTTGCGGATGCTCTGTAGCCCTCTATCTCTATCCCTACCTCGCCCATTGGTTTCTCGATTACCCTGTTATCGGCGAGCATTACTTGAACTGTCCTGGTTGGGTTTATGCCGAGCTTATTGAGTGTTGATGTTGATATTACCGTGTACGTTGTGCCTATATTGACTACGAGCTATACCTCAACCCTGTTTATGGGGTTCGTTGGGTTCCAGATGATTACCTTCACGGTGAATGTACTCATTACCTAATTAGGATTTGTTTTGGGTTATTTATACTTATTTGAATAATTACGCCTGGCCCAATCGCCTAACCCATTCAATGGTCTTCTCGGCCAGGTACCTAATGTCTTTCTCAACATCGTTTAGGTTCGTGTACCTACTCACCGCACTCTCCGTGTCTAAACCGTTGTGTTGGAATTCGTGTAGGTTAAGCGCAAGGTCTGTGAGGTGGACCATCTCCTTACCGTAAACCTCCTCAAGTATTGATGCTACCTCCCTCAGCCTTGTTGTTGGCATTAGGGCTATTATGAGGTCTGCCCTGGATCTGACCTTGCCGATCCTGTCCTTAACAATGCCCGTGTAATGCTTGGCAATTAATTCCCTGTTTTTTGCAGCTGCGGCGGATACCACAGCCTTCCATGCCTGGAAGACCTTCCCTGAGGCATTCCTATGAAGACCCTGGTCAAGGAACTTGAGGGCTAGCTCCGCTTCCTGCATTGCCTCCTCTAGCCTAAGTTTTGTGTATTGTGTGGTGTCTCGCCATGGATGTGCGTGGCTCAATGTCACAGATACCTACATATAATGCTTAAATAATAATGCTTTTTCCCGTGAGGGCATTCCGAAAAGAAGGGTTATTAACAGGGGTGTCAACAATTAACAGGGGTGTGAATTAGTGCTTTTCGACCCAGGTCCGAAGGAGAGTAGGGCCGATTTATTCGGGAGGGATGAGGAGCTGGGCAGGATAAGCAACTTCCTTAGTGGTTCGTCTAGGTTGTTGGTGATTTACGGTATTAGGCGTATACTTATCGGTTAGGAGGTTGTATGGGTTGGTCTCGAGGTGCCTAAGCGAGGTTGCTGTTAGGTTTAGGCTTGAGGATGTTATTCGTAGGATTGCCAGGTCTTTACGTGGCGTTCACGTACTTGGTAGTGGTGTTGATTTATCAATATATATTGAGCAGGGGAAGGTTTACCTCACGGATTTATTGAGTAAGATTTCAGAGAGCCTGGACAGGTTTGTCCTAGCCATTGACGAGGCCCAATGGCTTAGGCTACTTAAGGGGCATGGTAAGGTGGATATGGCTCTCGTGCTCGCCTACGTCTATGATAACCTAGGCAACGTAAAGGTTATCCTCACAGGTTCAGAGGTTGGTCTTCTCCATGACTTCATAGGTTTTAATGATGTGAGGTCGCCGCTGTATGGTAGGATAGTGGATGAGCTAACCCTCGAGCCATTCAGTAGGGAGAAGTCCATGGAGTTCTTGAGACTTGGGTTTAGGCAGTACGGTGTCGATGTTGATGAGGATGAGGTTAAGGAGGTCGTTGATAGGCTCGATGGCATTGTTGGTTGGTTAATATACTACGGCTACATGAGGGCCGTTAGGGGCGTCAAGCCTGTGGAGGTATATAACGAGGCATTGGCATTAATCAACGAGGAGTTAAGGTACCTCCTAAGTAGGTCGAGGTATTACGCGGCTGTGCTTGAGGCTTTGGCGAGGGGTAGGACTAGGTTTAGTGAGATTAGGGATTACGTATCGGCTAGGCTTGGTAAGTATGTACAGCCCACCGAGGTGAGTAGGGTCTTCAACAACCTGGTTAAGCTCAGCATAATCAAAAGGAGTGGGCACGGGACATACGAGATAGTGGATCCAGTAGTTAGAATAAGATTTAGCCAATGATGGAAAGGGATTAAGCCTCGCCTATGTTGGGTAAAGTCTTGATCGTCTTTGCCGAGTTGAATTTAAAAATTGAATGTAATTACCCACATAATTGGTTATTTTTCCCTTAGTTACTTATAGATCTTCCCTGTGGTTACTATTGATTTAGTGATATCTCCCTGTTATTACCTGCACTAACATACTTAAGTCTTCATTCTTTTACGGCGATTCTTTTTCTAGAACCTACTTATTCACTCATTATTGAAATTTGTGGTCATTAATGAGTATGTACTTTATATGTGTACTATCCACTGGTTGCGATATTGTAATAATTACCTTCCTTAAGCGAACTAGGTAGGTACGTGGTGTAGTGCTTATATTTCAATACTGCTCGATCCATAGCCCGTGATTGGCAAGGGAGGACTTTGTAAGTATGTGGTAGCGTTAACGTTGGTTGTGGTCGCAGTTTTAGCAGTAAGTGCCATTGCCAATGAGGGTGTTATCCAGGTTAGGGTCTTGGTGCAGGGGCTTGGTCCGTTGAGTAATGCGTCGTTAACGTACATGGAGTTTACTCAGTCGTACAATACACAGATGCTTTACTCAATGGGTCAGGTAAGCACTAATGGGCAGGGTGTTGCAGAAATACCACAGCTGCCGCAGCCATTGCCTGGGAAGTACGACATTGTTGTAATAACTGTGAACGCTACAATACGTAATGAACAGATCATGAGAACATACACCTACTACCTAACTAATGAGAACTTCACGAACTAAACATAACAATACCAGCGCCGCAAACCAGTGGTTCCGAGTCAACGAACTTAAATGTACTAGGTAGTGATCAGTTGTTCATTGTTATCGTAGCGATAATAATTATCGTGGCCGTAATAGCAGTGATACTCCTAGTGTTGACTAGATCAAGGGCCAGGAAGTAAATTAACGATGAAGTCATTAAAAATTGTGCTTAATTTAAACTTAAACCTCCTTTTTTGCCGCATTAAACGTGATGGGCTTAATTAACTGATTGCCTTTCTTGCACATGTATACTTATTCCCAGGGCTTGACACCCACATTACTCAATGCAAGGCTTGGTCGAGGAGGTGTTGAGACTTAAGCGGGAGAGAGATGCCGTGATTCTAGCCCATAATTACCAGAGACCTGAGGTTCAGGCGGTAGCTGATTTCCTCGGCGATTCGCTGGATTTGTCCCTTGAGGCGGCTAGGACTAATGCTAAGATCATAGTCTTCGCCGGCGTGTACTTCATGGCTGAGGTAGCCGCCGTGTTAAATCCTGACAAGCTCGTTTTAATACCAGACACCAGGGCGGGCTGCACATTAGTTGACTCCGTCAGGGCTGAGGACATAATTAGGTGGAGAAGGGACCACCCCAACGGTGTTGTTGTTACGTACATAAACTCGTCAATCGAGGTTAAGGCAGTCTCGGACTACGTCTGCACCTCAGCCAACTGCCACAAAATAGTTGAGTCGATACCCAGGGATAGACCAGTACTCTTCGTACCCGATAAGAACCTGGGCAACTACATAAGGTACGTCACGGGTAGGGACAACCTCTACGTCTGGAACGGTTCCTGTTACGTCCATGATAAAATCACGTATGAAGTCCTCGCTAGGACAGCAATGGAGAATAGGGGCTTCATACTGCTCGTCCATCCCGAGTGCTCAGGGACCGTTGACATACTTAGGAATGCCGAGAAGCTGGGGGTGAAGGTTAGGGTTGCGTCGACCCAGGGCATGGTGAAGGCTGTAAAGGCGTCAGGTGGTGGCAGTTTCGTAATAGCCACCGAGACGGGGATAATCAATAGGATATTGAGGGAGGTGCCGAATGCGAAGGTCGTGCCTGCCCTTGAGGATGCTGTTTGTGAGTTCATGAAGTTGATAACGCTGGATAAGATCCATAGGTCATTGAGGGATTTCGTCTATCCCGTGAGAGTTCCCGAGGACCTGGCCAAGAGGGCTAGGGTTTCGATAATGAGAATGCTCGAGTTTAGGTGATGCATATGAGGCTTGTGATTGTTGGTTCGGGGATTGCCGGTTTAGGCGCGGCGATCAGAGCTAGGGAGGGCGGGGTCGACGATGTCGTTGTAATAACGAGAGATCGGCGTGGCGGTAGTTCGTGGAGGGCCCAGGGAGGTATTGCTGTACCCATTGATGACTCTGACGTTAAGGCTCACGTTAATGACACGCTCGTGGCAGGCAGGTACCTGAATGATGAGGGGGTTGTCTGGAGCTACATTGGGCTTGCGCGCGATGTCCTTAATTGGTTGATTAGGCACGGTTTTGAGCCCTGCAGGGGAAGGTCCCTTGAGGGTGGTCACAGTAGGGCTAGGGTTGTTAGGGCTAGGATCGGTGGTGATAGAATTGGTGAGGCTGTGATGAGTGTCTTGACGAGGGTTTCCGAGGAGGTTGGTGCTCAGGTGATTGAGGGTAGGCTGGACAGCATAGAGGTTAATAACAACAGGGTCGTGGGTATCACGCTTGACGACGGTGATTTCATAAAGGCCGACGCGGTTGTGCTCGCCACAGGCGGTTATGCTGGGCTGTACCTATACAGTACCAATGATGGGGATGGCTCGGGTATTGAAACCGCCATGAGGGCTGGCGCCTTGGTCAGAGACTTGGAGTTCATGCAGTTCCACCCAACGGTTGCAATGCTTAATGGGGATCTATTCCTAATATCCGAGGCCGTTAGGGGTGAGGGTGCAAGGCTTGTTAATAAGGATGGCGAGTACTTCATGAGGAGGTACGACGAAAGGGCAGAGCTAGCGCCGCGTGACGTGGTTAGCAGGGCTGTTTATAACGAACTCGTAAGGACTGGCGGTGTTTACCTAGACGTGTCGCCCATTAAGGACTTCGAGGAGAAGTTCCCGGCAATAAGCAGTTTTCTGAGGGCGCACGGCCTTAGGCCAGGTAAGGACCTAATACCCGTTGTGCCGGCGGCCCATTACGCAATCGGCGGCATCACAGTGGATGCGCTGGGTCGAACAAGTGTTAGGGGGTTGTTCGCAATAGGTGAGGCCTCATCATCTCTATTCCACGGCGCCAATAGACTAGCCAGTAACAGCCTGCTGGAAGCTCTCGTACAGGGCTATCTAGTCATTAGGGCGTTCAGGGCCTATTATAGCGGTGATACCTGGAGATATCCCGTGATCGGCAGGTACGATGTTGTTGCGCATACGAGGTGTAGATTGGCGAGTTATGTGGATATAGGGCGCGTCAGAGATGTGTTGTGGAGATATGTCGGTATCGTGAGGAGTGAGGATGGGCTTAGGAGGGCTATTGATGAGCTTGAGGGCTCGTTACTGCCGAGCCTCATTACCAAGGCGGCGATGATTAGGAGGGAGAGCGTTGGTGTTCATTACAGGGTTGATTACCCGAGTTGGTCGGGGACGAAGTTCCACATATTATTTAGGTGCGGTGATGAGGCATGATAGAGACTAGGTTGTTCGCATATAAATTACTGGACACTTTGAGGGAGGACGACCCATTCTGGGACCTAACAAGCGTAATCGTACCTAACGAGTATGGAGAGGCTTGTGTCAGGGTTAAGGAGGACTGCGTAGTAGCTGGCATGGAGGAGGTGACCGAACTCCTTAGGTTACTCGGGCTAGAATTCACGGTACTAAGGGGCGACGGCAATGTGGCTAAGGCAGGTGATTGCGTGTTGATAATTAGGGGTCAAAAACCCGATTTACTCAAGGTTGAGAGGGTTGTTTTGAACGTGCTCATGAGGGCCTCGGGCATAGCCACGATGACGAGGAGGATACTCGAGAGGGCCAGGAATGTGAACCCAAGGGTCAGGGTGGCCGCCACGAGGAAAACGACGCCATTCCTTAGATACCTAGAGAAGAAGGCCGTGGCCATCGGCGGCGGTGACCCACACAGGTTCAGCCTTAGCGATGCCGTGTTGATAAAGGACAACCATATAAGGGCTGTTGGGAGTCTCGAGAAGGCAATAATACTGGCTAGGGAGAGGTCTCCCTTCACGGTGAAGATAGAGGTTGAGGTAGAAACAGCGGAGGATGCCATTAAGGCTGCGGAGTTGGGGGTCGACATAATAATGCTGGACAACATGAAACCCAGCGATGTGGCTAAGGTGCATGAGGAATTGGTGAGGAGGGGCTTGAGGGATAGGATTATCCTTGAAGCGTCCGGAGGCATTAATGAGGATAACGTGATTGAGTACGCTAGATACGTCGATGTCGTGTCGATAGGGGCCCTGACGCATAGTTATAAATCAATCGACATGAGCATGGACCTCATAAAGTAGGCATTAAACCCAATACTCACTACCGAGCCTGCAATACATAGGCAATCAATAAAGAAGTAGCCTTCCCTCCCTGAGCCTCCCAGTCACCGGGTCCACCTCAAGCTCGAGTATCTCCAGTGTTGTTACGCCAATGAGGACCTTATCGATTACGTCAGAGATAACCACAGGGACTATTTCCGACCTGCCCTCGAGCTCGATGAATGCCCTGGACCTATCAACCTCAATAACACCTGCGCCAGTCATTACCCTTGATTTAGCGGTAATCCTAAGTCCTAACTCATTGGCTATACTCCTCGGCACGACGGTCAGCGTTGCTCCAGTATCTACGAGCGCCCTCGTCTCAATTATTTTCAATCTATCCTCATTACCTATCCTTACATTTACCCATATATGTCCCACAATATGGTTTTATCCCTGGTTATTTTAAGGCTTTCAGTAAATCAATCCTCGAATCTATCGTAGTCATGGTAATTCTATCAGTCTTTATATCGATATATTTATATACAATGACTATATTTCGCTATTGATGGGTAGGTATTCGTTGATGATGGGTAGTGAGGCCTTGGTGCGTGGTGCCATATACGCAGGTGTTCGATTTTACTCCGGCTACCCAATAACGCCCGCCACGGAAATCGCTGAGTATATGTCCCAGTTATTGCCTAGGGTTGGTGGTATCTTTGTTCAGGCTGAGGATGAGTTAGCGGCGATAAACATGGCTATTGGTGCCTCGGTGGCCGGTTGGAAGGCCATGGTCGCCACTAGCGGCCCGGGTTTTTCCCTAATGCAGGAGGGTATTGGTTATGCCGTGAACACAGAGGTTCCCTTGGTTATAGTTGATGTTCAGAGGGGTGGTCCATCCACGGGACAACCAACACTCCCGTCACAGCAGGACGTCATGCAGGCTAGGTATGGTTCCCATGGCTCTTACGAAATAATAGTGCTGAGTCCCGGCAATGTTCAGGAGATGTTTTACTTAACAATCGATGCCGTGAACCTGTCGGAGCAGTATAGAACACTCGTCATCTTGTTGACCGAGGAAGTCACGGCACACCTCTGGGAGAAAATATACATACCAGACCCAGCGAATATCCAGTACTCCCTCACGTAACACCAACACCGCAGAACGGCGAGGGCTTCCTATTGGAGACTCAGCTCCATGATGAGAGGGGTTACAACGTGGCCAACGACCCCGAATTATCAGCAAAGGCTCTATGGAGGTTGATTAATAAGATTAGGGATAATGTGGATAGGATAGCTAGGGTCGATGTCCAGTTCAACAGCGACAACCCAGAGGTGTTCATTGCATCCTACGGTTGCTCAGCGAGGTCAGCGTTGGCCGCGGTCAAGATGCTTCGGCGTGATGGGTATAGGGTTGGTTACCTCCGCCTAATAACGCTGTGGCCATTCCCATCACAACTAATACGGAGTAAGCTTGATGGTGTCCATACGATCATCGTTCCAGAAATGAACTCGGGCTATATGGCTGAGGTCTTCAAGACCCTTGGTTACAACGTAATTCCGCTACCGAAGCTTGGTGGTGAAATGCCAACACCCGAGGAGATATACAACACAGCCCGGGGTGTCCTCGAATGAACCCACTAATACAGAGGTACCTAAGGAGTGAGTATGCCCAGGGGAAGAGGAGAACCATTTTCTGCCCAGGCTGTGGCAATGGTATAATTCTTGGGTACTTCGTTAGGGCGATTGACGAGTTGAAGAGGGAGGGTAAATTCGACGACTCCAGACTATACATAGTAACTGGGATTGGTTGTTCGGGAAATACCCCAATCCCGCTTAAGTACAATATTGTACGTGCACTACATGGTAGGGCACTCTCGGTGGCCACTGGGATAAAGCTCGTAAGACCTGACGCCGAGGTAGTGGTATTTGCGGGGGATGGTGACCTACTATCAATAGGTGGTAACCACTTCATACACACGATAAGGAGGAATGTTGGTGTAAAGGTCATACTAATCAACAACATGCTCTATGGAATGACCGGCGGGCAGGTTGCACCGACAACGCCCATAAACGCCATAACCCACACAACACCCTACGGTAATCCAGAACCACCACTAGACGCTTGCAAACTAGCCGTTTCCCTAGGTGCGACTTATGTTGCCAGGTGGACTGTTGCCCTGGCTAGACAATGCATTCAATCAATCAAGGAGTTACTGCTCCACAAAGGCTTCGGACTGCTGGAATGCCTCTCCCAATGTCCCGTCTATCAGGGCAGGTACGTCATCGGTGTCGATAGGCCATCGAAGATAATGGATTACTACCTAAGAATAACCGAGATATCAAGCGAGCCCAGGTACGGCGAGAAAATAACAATAGGCAAATTCGCCGACTACGAAAAACCAACGTATGAGGAAATCGTTTGGAGCATGATAAGTAAGGTTGGGAGGGTGATGCATGGTGAGGGCTAAGGCGAGGGTCGTGAAGATAGATGTTGATAAATACCTGTGCAAGGGGTGCTACATATGTGTTGATAAATGCCCAACAAAGGTCTTCGAGGCATCCAACGTAATTGGTGATTACGGAGCCTTCCTACCCGAGGCAAGGCACATAGAGAAATGCATCGATTGTGGAATATGCGAACTATACTGCCCAGACTACGCAATAACCATTGTGAGGGGTGATGGGGAGTGAGGCTTGAGGTGCGATTCGCAGGGTTTGGAGGGCAGGGCGTGATTACGGCAGGAAGGTTACTGGCATTAATTGTCATTGAGTCGGACCCAAGCATGTACGTGATCTACAGCCCATCCTACGGCTTCCAAACCAGGGGAGGTGATGCGATTTCCGACGTCATAATAAGCGATGAGGAGATTGACTACCCAAAGGCCAGGGCTCTAGACCTAGCCCTTATCCTGAGTCAGCAGGCCTATAATAAGTACTGTAAATACGTTAAGGATGATGGCACATTAATAATTGATAAGTACGTGAATAAACAAAACAACTGCCAGGGTAAGAGGCATTACGAACTTGACATCCTAGCTAACGCTAGGAAGCTAGGTGGGGATGTGTACTCATCAATGATAGCCCTTGGCTCAGCAATAGCACTACTAAGTACGAATTCGTTATTGAGGGATAAATTAACAATTGATATAGCAAAACACGTAGTGATCAATTACTTCAGAGAATCCCTAATAGGAAGGAAAATCAACATAGAGGATGTGATAAACAAAAACATATACGCATTAAATTTGGGTTATGACTTTATAATGAGTATGAATAAATAATTTTAATTTAAATAAATATATTACATACCTAATATTCTTCGTAGTTCCTTCTTATCTATCTTACCCGTACTTGTTAAGGGTATATTGCTAGTAAACACGATGTCATCGGGTATCCACCACTTTGGTATTCTTCCTGAAGCCACCTCCCTATTTAACGCATCATATATCATTTCCTTAGTTAGGTTGTAACTCTCCCTAGGCTTAACTACTGCTATAGGCCTCTCACCCCATTTTTCATGTGGCTTACCAATTACAGCTACAAGCTCAACCCCAGGTATGTTCGATATTATTGACTCGAGTATACTTGTTTGTATCCACTCACCACCGCTCTTAATAACATCTTTCAACCTATCAAATACTCTTAATCCACCGTCGCTAGTGACCATACCGACATCACCCGTCCTGAACCAACTACCGACATAGCTCTCCTTGGTCTTATCAGGGTCTTTGTAGTACTCATACGGTAACCAGGGTGCCCTTATCCAAACTTCACCCACTTGGTTGAGTCCAACATCCTTACCAGTACTTGGTTCAACAATCCTTATTTCAACAAAGGGAACAGGGTGTGTCGTTAATCGTAGATAGTCAAGGTATTCATCTACTGTATTGTACTTATTGGGGGCGATTGATATTGATGTTGCAAGCATATCTGTACCTCCATATATTGATGAGAACCTAATGCCCAATTCATGCATTCTTTTAGCAAGACCGCTACTTATGGGCATGCCGCCAACTAGGGCCTTTAGGTTCCTTAATATATAGTTTGCCCAGTTTCTCTGCCGCTTCTATTAACATGTAGACCATGGTGGGTACAGCATTTATCCAGGTGACCTTCTCCCTCTCAATCAATGTCAATACATTGTCTGGGGTGAACCTACCCATCAATACGTATTTATTGCATAGATACGGTGCATGTATAAAACTACCCCAGGAGTGGATGTGATAAAATGGTATCAATGGCATTATAACATCGCCTTGATGTAAACTAGCTGGTGTGTTGTAAAGACCAAGTTGATACACTATTGCTAATGCACCGTGGATTATTTTCTCGTGTGTATATCTGACGGCCTTCGGAAGCCCTGTTGTGCCGGAAGTAAATAATATCGAGAAGTAATCATTACCTGAAACCTCAACCTCAGGTTCCTTAGACTCCCTATTCTTAACTAAGTCATCATAGCAATACCTAGCGTTGCATGTCGATCCTAAACTCACGGTCTTATCCTTACTTACTAATTTACTTAATGCGGCAAAATCCTCCGAGTAAAATAACCACTCCACCTCAGCGACTTTAATCGTATACGCTATTTGATCCGGCGGTAACCTTATATTGACCGGATATACTACGGCACCGATCATTGCTGCTGCGTAGTGTATTTCGAACATTGGTAAGGTATTCCAGTCTGCAACGCCTATTACCGTCCCTTTACGTATGCCCAACGATAACAATGAATTGGCTAATGAAATGACGCGCCTATACACATCGCCATAACCAAGCTCACCCTTTCCCCAAACAACCTCAACATCTGGGCATAATGTAGCGGCCCTTCTTATTACATGGTGGACTGTAAAACCTAGTTCATTAGGCATATGATACCACCTCTTCCTTAAGATCCACAATTTTCTTACCAAGGCCTAAGGAACCAACCCTATAACCACCCCTCAAGTACCTATCCAGGTATAACCTAGCAATTACTGCGTATCTCTCCAGGCTAAGCTTATCAGCCATGTCTGTCAATACGATCACTGATATCGCATGCCCAAGTGTAGTTAGGATATCCTTAGCCCTAAACTCAGTCTCCACAGGGCTTAATGATGTAATGTCCTGCAATGCAGTCCTCATAATATTCATTGCAGACTCAGCAATATTATGATAATCCTTCTCCTTTATGGAGGCTACGATGTTTTCCAGGTCATTAATTAATACAACATGTGCATTTTTCTTGCTCATTGCCTCGAGCATGTCTAATGCCTGTATATTACTCGTCCCCTCCCAAATAGGTGTTATCAAAGCCTCTCTATGCCACCTCTCAATAGGGTACTCGCTTAGGAATCCAATGCCTCCGTGAAGTTCCATAGCCAACCTAGTTATGTATGCTGCGGCGTCAGCAGTAACATTCTTAGCAATATGCGTTAGCAATCTCGCATAGTGATAACGCTCACTGTATGGTGGATTATCATGCCATGACTTATCAAACTCATCAATGGCCTTGAATGTCAATGCCATGGCACCCTCAAGTGTTACTTCCATATCCATTAAGTCCCTAATAACAAGTGGATGCTCAATCAATAATTTACCAAAAGCCCTTCTCTTATTCGCATACTCATACGCCTCAAGATAAGCCTTCCTAGCAACGCCTATCGCACCCACGGCATTCGCTAATCTTGATACCATCAAATCCTCCATTATGTAGTAAATACCATTGGGCAAATCACCAACTATGTATGCCTCAGAACCGTGAAACTCAACCTCACCTGTCGGTACCGAGTTTGTACCGCTTTTATCCTTCAACCTCCTAACAATGAAGTTAAGGTTACCTCTTGAGTCTACACGAGGCACCGCAAACAATGCCAAACCCTTTGCACCAGGTTTACTACCCTCAGGCCTTGCAGATACTAACGCTATATCCGCCAAACCAACACCGCTGGCGAAATACTTCTCACCGTATAATCTCCATACACCACCCTCCATTCTCGCCATAGTTGTGTTAGCACCCAAGTCACTACCTCCCTGAACCTCTGTGAACCAGGTAGCGCCAAAATAGGGAGGTTTATCCTCACCAATAAGCCTAGGTACGTACTTCTTTAAATCATCACTACCGTATTTGTAGAGGGCATAGGCCGTTTGATTAGTTATCGTGATTATACAGTAAAGGCCGGGGTCGGATACGAGGAAGCCCATGGCATAATGCTCATGCCAACTACCACCCCTATACGGAGGCTTATTTATACCAAAATCATAGATCAACCTCTCAAGAACATACCTCTCGGCAGGATTTAACCAAACCCTATCAACCCTATTACCATTTATATCCCACATGATGTGCTTAGGCCTCGATAATTTATCCACATAATCCGTAACCTCAAGCAATTCTCGACCAGCAAATAACCCCAACTCATTTAGCTTCGGAACTCTACTAAGGAAATACTGCAACACCCTCTGAAACGGCTTATCGACACCATAAATATCCATGCCATAGATATTAGATAAGAAAGTATATACATCCAGGTTATCTACTGTTTGAGATTGCATATATCGTAAATATTAGATACTCTTAAAAACATTATATATTTATAGTTTATATAGATTATGGACTTAATATTCTCTCAAGTATTTTATTAACCTCATCAACAACATATCTAGGGACCTTACTATTTACCCACAGTATATACCTTTTTGCGATAAAGTCCGCAATGCCCATTAACACGAAAGATAGCACTTCAGGGTCGTATTTCGCTATTTCGCCTCTATTCATCGCATCCAATAATTTTTGAGAATATCTTTCAGATAATTTCATGTAATGCCATTTATATAATTCCAGGTTGTTGGACTCTGCCTCGATTAAAATCTTATAAAGGTACTGATTATAGTACATCCAATCAAAAAACGCCTCAAATCCCCTCTTCTCTATTGTCACCCTATTTGAAAGACCTGAAGTACTTAAGGTTAAATAATGCCTCATGTCCCTATTTATACGTCTAACAAGTTCCTCTAGCAATTCATCCTTATTTTTGAAATAAAAGTAAAAAAGACCATGAGATACCCCTGCCCTAGACGTTATTTCACTTATTGATGCATTGTTAAATCCTTTCTCAGCGATGACCGCTATTGCAGCATTGAGTATCTTATTTAACGATTCTTCACCCCTCCTTGTTTTAGGAAGGTATTTCATATCTACGTCAGTGTGAAAATAAAAATTAATTAATTTTAATGTTATAACTTACTTAATACGACGAAGTACTGTAGCACCCCAGGTCCATCCTGTGCCCGCCGCCACCAAAACAATAATACTACCCTTACTAATCTTTCCACTTTGTTCTGCTAACCATAGTGAAAGGAATGGATCCACAGCCTGCATATGACCATAATTTTCCAGGTATATCGATTTATTGGGCGATAATCCAAGCTCTCTAATTATTTTATCATGAAATGAACGCTTCATATGCAGTATTGCCAGGTAATCAATATCCTTTATTGTAAGACCACTTCTTTCTAAGGCATTCTTTATTACGAATATGAAATTCCTAAGTGACATTTCCTCAAAGCCTTTGCTAAACTCTTCTGTTCTATTTACCTCCAATAAGTAATCCTGTTCCATAACACTATTGCCATAAAAACGTTCACCTAATCTTTGATAAACAATATTAGAAAATTTGCCATCAGTTAATATGGAGCTTTCCAGTATTTCATATTTACCATCAACATTACTTAAGAGTACGGCTACTGCACCATCAGAAAAATCGTACATGAATGAAGAGTTCCTATCTTTGTAGTTAACAATGAGACTTTGTTTAGTGGCCGCGATAATTAACGCATAAAGATCGTCATTACTTGCTTGCAGCTTAGACTTTAATAGATCAAGAGCGACTATACTACTTACGCACTGCATTGATACGTCAAATCCGTAGGCATTCTTTATATTTAAACGTCCCATGACATTTGGTGCAACATTCCATACATACTTGTCCTTAAAGTCAGAGCCAGCATAGGCTACTATTCCAATCCTTACATTGTTATAATGGCTCAATAATTTCTTGGTTGCCAATTCAGCCATATCAGAAACTGAAAGTATCCTTTCAACGGGTTTCCTAACAATACCCATTTTATCCTTTATAACCCAATCAGGTAGTCCTGTGATTCTTGCTAATTCTTCATAATCAATAAATGTACCTGGTATGTACAATTCATAGTCAACTATATATGCACTCCTCATATTAAATCACGATTGATCAAGAATACTTCTAAAGCCATCACTAAGGTATCTCTCACGTAAATACCTCTTCGATATTTTACCAATTTCGGTCTTTGGTATTTCCTTAACAAATATTATATGTTTAGGAACCTTAAAGGATGGCAGGACCTTCTTAAGATCATTCTTTACGTCATCCTCCGTCACTTTATAACCAGCTTTCTTAACAACTACGGCAACTACAGCCTCGCCCCAACGCTCATCAGGGACACCAAACACTGCAGCATCCTCAATGTATGGTAATTGCTTAAGTGCAACTTCGACCTCTGTAGAGTACACATTCTCTCCTCCTGTCTTGATCATATCTTTCTTTCTATCTAAAAATACATAATCCCCCTCATCATCAACCATGAATAGATCTCCTGTCATTAAATAACCATCCTCAGTAAACGGCCTCTCGCTTGGTCTATTCCAATAACCCTTAAATACATGAGGACCCCTTATTAATAATTCGCCATCGTCCGCTAACTTCATCTCAATGAAAAGTAATGGTTTACCAACAGACCTCATCTTATCCTTATATCGCTCAGGTGATATGTAGAAATTATTAGGGCCTGCTTCCGTTAGGCCATAGCCCTGGAAGATTCTATAACCTCTTTTAATAAATCGCTGCGCTACGCTCGGTAATAAGGGTCCACCGCCATTGATAAATAGTACGTGCGATAGATCGTACTTATTAAAAAGTGGTGACTTGCTTATTGCGTCAAGCATTGTTGGTACACCCATATATAGAGTACACCTTTCCTTAGCCAAGGTTTCTATTGTCCAGTCTGGATCGAACTTCTCTGTTTCAGGAAGAACTACACGGCCACCAACTAGCAACAATGGCATTAGGAGTACGTTCCAGCCACCTGTGTGGTAGAGTGGCAATGAAACAAGGGTGCAGTCGTTCTTTGTAAGACCCCAGGATAATACCGTTATTATCGCATTCCAGAGAATTGAGCCTTCATGAATAATGGCACCTTTAGGCGGTCCTGTAGTACCACCAGTATAGAGAATCATTGCTGTTTCATCAAGGTTTATTTTATATTCATACTCATACTTATCGTTAGCCATCTCAAGAACCTTATCTGTGCTCACACCTTCATTATAATAATCATCAATCACAAGGGCTGGTTTAATATCGTTAATGGCAAACTTGAGAAAATCATGACCAAGTCTCGGATTTATAGGCACAAGGGCTGCTCCTAACTTCCTTAATGCAAAAAATATGGCTACATGATACAATGGTGATTTTATAAGCGTAATGACTCTATCGCCACCCCTAACGTTAAGCTTACGTAATGCATAAGCAATCCTATTTGATAAATCCTCAAGTTGTGAGTACGTGTATGCCTTATCACCAACCTTAATAGCTATTGTGTCATCAATTCTAGCCCTATGTTTTAGAAGACTCTCCAACATATTTAAATCACCAGAGGTTCCTTAGATGGCTTAAATAAGCCATTGACGACTTCATATATGAAATTAAGTACCACCTTATTGTAGTCCTCTGCACGCTCAATAATTGCTAAATGACCCGCGCCCCTAAGTATTATTAACTTGCTGTTTGGAATTGATTGGTTCATGATGTATGAGTTCTGTGGATTAACGACATAGTCCTCATCACCAGTTACTATTAGTGTTGGTACCCTTATACTAGGTAATTTATCTTTAAAATCAAACGATAAAACCGCAGCCAGTTGATTATTGTACGCCTTTGGATCTTCCTCAAACCTTATTCTCAAATTAACTAAGTATTCAATCTCATCCCTATGCTTATTAAAGTACTCCCTGGAAAATGCTATCCTCATCCTCTCAATTAGCATTTCTCTTTTATCAAGGCCAGACTTAGGTGGTTGCATTAGTATTTCCAGGGCCTCCTTACTTGGTGGTACCGACTTTATACCAAAGTTTGTTTCCCCGAGTATTAAGCCTCTAACCCTATCTGGGTTTTTATACGTAAAGTACATAGCAATCATGCCGCCCATCGATACACCCCATAGGAATGCTTTGTCAATCGATAAGTAATTTAATAGGTCCTCTAGATCATCTACGAAGTCGTCCATGGTATATGGCCTATCAGGCTTTGATGAATAACCAACGCCTCTATTATCATAAATTATCAACTTTACGTATTTAGAGAGGGACCTTTGCTTAACCCACATCCAATTGGCGTATCCTAAGCCCTCGATAAGGACTAGGGGGTCTCCTGACCCGTCAACCTCGTAATATATTGATACACCATCCCTAGTTTTAACATAACCACTCTGCATACTTATTCACCCTAGTCAGATACTTGTTCAAGCCTTAATTTAGTTGTTCTAGGTCCCGTAAGCACTATTGATGTGGCGATTATTTCAAATATTCCTAATAATATGAATGTCCAGACACCCGTGGAGATAGGCTTTAATGGATTGAAAACTAGGTAAATTACGAAGGGAACAATCGCACCACCAAGATGACCAACGCCATCAGCTATGGCAAAACCAGTAGCTCTCGCTCTAGTTGGAAATAACTCTGCGGTGTATGTATAGGCGGGTACGGCAAATGCCGTGGCAAATGCACCTAGGAATGCGCCTATTGTCAGTACTATTGGTGAGCGAAGAGCAACAGCTACGGCATACAGAAACACTGCAAGAGTAGCGATACTAAAGGCTGAGGCAACGAGATACTTCCTCTCCCACCTGTCAGCTATTGGCGCCATCGATAATGCTCCAACTATGTAACCAACACTACCCAATGCTATGTACCACGTCGCTGTCGTGAATGTAAAACCAGCAGCAACGAATATGTATGGTGCAAATCCTATAACACCGTAAGCAAGCATGTAATCAAAGAACCAAAACAATACTGCCATTAACAATCTTAGACCATACTTTCTATTAAATAACTCCGCTGTTGGAAACTTGGTAAGTATTTTTTCAGGAAGTGGAACGGGAACTTGCGGTAACGAACCAATCCTTCTTGCAACAAAATCCTCCAGTCTCTTTACAACACTTTCAGCCTCATCTATCTTACCCTTTATCGTTAACCACCTAGGGCTTTCAGGCATTAGGAATCGCAATGGCACTATTGCTATGGCAACTAGTGCTCCTAGCCCAAATAACCATCTCCAACCTATTGGAGACATTGGAATAAGAGCAAATGCTATGAACGGCGTTACCGCAAAACCGATAGCACCAGCTAAATATGTAAGTTGAACCATTTTACCCCTAATATGTGCAGGTGTTATTTCAGATATGTATGTATTTATGATTGCTATCTCAGCACCAATACCCATACCCGTTATTAATCTACTCACTATCAAAATCACAGCATTAGTGGCGAAAGCACTACCTAGGGAACCAATTGCAATTAATATTGCGTTGGTTATTAATCCCAATCTACGCCCCCAATAATCACTTATTGTCGCAACAAAGTACGCACCAATAATATAACCAAACAATGAAGCAGAAACAGCCTCACTAAGATCAAGCCTTGAAAGACGCAATTGCTGAACCATAGGAGATATAATCGCAAAGGATAAGGTAAGTATATCATAGAACGCAAAGAAATAACCAAGCCCTATAATAACCATCCACGAAACTGGGTAAGGTCTAATGGGAAGCCTATCAATTCTAGCTCTAAGTTCACCGAGCTTAAGTTCTCTATCTGACACTTGACTCACCTGTCAACTTTTACTTTTTGTACTATTTTTAAACATTACAGTTAAATAATTATAAAAGATCAAAATAATGTAATAAATAACCAATAATATTATCCATTAATTATTCCTAAAAGAATTCAAGAAATAAAGAAAAAAGTCAATCTTACTAAAGATTTTTTATACATAATCATATATAATCATGGTAATAATTTACATATTTTATAAATATAGTGTTTTTATTAACTCTTTAATTTTGATTGTTTTGTGGCTAAGTTTATTTATGTTAAGTTAGGTTTGTCTGTTGTTGGTTTAGTGCTCGTTATTGTTTTGGTGAGTGTTCCTATTAGTGTTATGGCTCCTCTTGGTCAGGTTCTTAATCCGGGAACTGGTGTTTGGGTTAATGTTCCTCCGCCTGGTGTTGGGTGCTATAGTGGTGTTTTGACTGTTAATGGTGGTTCGGCGGCGATTGTCGTCTGTGTAACCCCGGATGGTTTTGTTAGGATAGCATCTAATGAGACTTGGGCGGTGTTTTATGAGCAGGGTTACTTAACTGCTGAGTATAGGTTGGCTCAGATGTATTTTATGGCTATGATGACCATGGGTAACCTCTCATCTATAGTTGGGCCTTCCGTACGTATATTAGCACACTGAGCCCTAGGAGGATGCCCATAGTGTTTAAGGTGCTTGGATTTAAGCCGCGGCAGTGGACTATGGAGGACACATTCGCAATACAGCAATTACTCACATGGTCCCTGAGCGGAACTGCTGATCCTCTGCCATTCACCATAGCCCTCCTTAAGATGCCACCTGAGGTTGTTTATGCGTTCTATCCAGCGTATCCACCACCCCCACAATATCCTGTTTACCCCTATGAATGGAATCCATCCATATACAATACGACAGGTAATATGAAATACCTCAACCTTTACTCGCTAAATCCATTACCTCCAGGGATTTCTAAGCAGGAGTTTATTAGTGCCATTGATGAGGCAATAAGGTTTTACCTCGAGGGTGATACGTCATTCAGGAACTCCATAGTCAGCAAAATAATCCCTGGCATAAATCCATTTGAGCACTACGTTATTGGACTAAGTGATGAGGGCAGCAATAACTGGGTTGCGCTTTCACCTAATGGCGAAGCCTTTCTGGCAAATGATCCGCACTTAACCACGACTGTGCCATCGATATGGATAGGCTTTCAATTAGTCGGTCCTGGCATGAATGTTGTCGGTGTTGACTTCCCCGGAGTTCCAGGTGTCATACTTGGTCATAATCCATACATTGCGTGGGGTGCCACAGATGCCGAGCCCCAGGTCGTGTATTACTACGTTGAGGTCACAAGCCCGGAGCATCCAGGTGAGTATTACTATGATGGTTCGTGGATACCGTTCAAGGTCATTCACGAGGAAATATACGTGAAGGGTGTTGGTTATGTCCCATTTAATGTGGTCCTTGCCAGGAACGGAGTGGTTATTGCAAACTACAGTGATGTGGTCATAGTCATGAATTGGACGGGGCTGTACCCAACCGATGAGGGCGCCACGTTCTTATACTTCGACATAGCCCAAAACCTATCTGGGTTCCTTAAGGGGCTCTCTTACTTCGAGGTTGGGATACAGAACTTTGCCTATGCTGATAGGTATGGTAATATTGGTATTTTTGCCTGGGGATTATACCCAATAGTGAATGGTGGAAACCCCAGGGCGGTACTCCTCGGTAATGGATCATATGATTGGGTTGGCTTTATACCCAGGCAATACCAACCATACGTCCTTAACCCACCTTCGCACTTCGCCCTCTCCGCTAATGAGATCATAGTGTCTCCAAATTACCCATACTACGTGGGTTGGGTCTTTGAAAGCGGGTTTAGGGCTGATGAAATCTACACGTTGTTATCGGAGTATGAGGCGCAGGGTAACATTACGTACCAATCAATAGAGAGCATTCAGTTGAATGTTCACGATTACACGACAAACCTATTCCTAAAACCACTACTTAATGCCCTATCGACACACCTGAACCAACTAACGCAAACTGAGGTTGAGGCATACGAATTGCTTGAGAATTGGGATGGTGATTTCGCAGTCGATTCGCCGGCAGCTACGATTTATTACTTCTGGTTATTAAACTACCTAAATGACACATTCCTACCCTGGTTTGAATATTACAACATAACACCGGCTGATGGACTCGGTCAATTTTCACTATTCCTAGGTTCTGATACCGTGTTTCACGGACCATTAATACTAGACCTAGCCAATTGGACAAATAATTACCCAAACATACAGTGGTTCAATAACCCATTAACTGGACAGAGGAGGAATGCGACTATGGTCATGCTCCTAGCCTTTAACCAAACAATCACAGAACTAACCCATGAATTAGGACCGAACCCATCAACGTGGTATTGGGGCAGGGTTCACAAGAGAATATTGACAAGCTTCTTCGGTATTAACCCATTATCAGTAGGTCCATTTCCAGCGCCTGGGGATGGTAATACGATTAATGCGGCATACGGCCTGTTATCTAACGAAGGCCCGAGCTGGCGTATGGTAGTTGATATGGCAGAACCGTTGAGTGCAGTCGGCGTGTACCCAGGCGGTGTTTCTGAGTATTCATTAAGTCCGTTGTACAACGATACAACAGCATACTGGCTTAATGGGCAGTACTATACATTAATACCACCAGGTTTGCCGCAGTATTTCTATTACCTATACACACCAAACGCAACCCTACCGGGTGATTCGTCATGAGGCTCAGTGAGAGAACTTGGTTCTGGGTCCTATTCGTAATTAATCTCGTAATCTCGCTTATACTCTCGATTACTGGTTACTGGCTACTCATTGCTGTGCTTGGTATAATCATTGGTTACTTACTGAATGCTAGGAGGGCTTTGAATGCATTTGCAGCTACTGGAGTACCTGCATTAATCGCTGTATTAATAGCCATATTGATGAACCCATACGCACTGGATAATGGGGAGATAACGGCTGCAATAATAGGGTTACCATACAATGTTACTGGTGCAGTGATACTGTTGATAGTGACGGTGTTGATTACCACGGCGATAGGAGGCTTGGGAGGATTGGTAGGGCATTACGTAAGGAAATTAGTGACTAAGTAATTTGTGATATCGTATCGGTTTAAAAATCACCCAATCTCTCCATGCCTCCCAAAACCCTGAAGGAATCTCCCAACTCCCTCATGAATCTCCCCTGATTTTATCGATTCAATTCCTCGATTCATCTCAATAACCAAACCGTCATTTAACGGTCTCCCTAAACCCTCATATAGTGCTAACCTATCATTCCTAAGGGTCCTCTGCGGATACTTACTTATTAACTCCGCAATTTCGATTGCCTTATCAAGGGCCTTACCCTCATCAACCAGGTAATTAACGAGACCCCATTGATAGGCCTCCTCAGCAGAGATTAAGCGACCGGTTAGTATCATGTCAAGGGCCCTACCAACCCCAATAATCCTAGCAAGCCTCTGCGTTCCGCCATCGACAAGTGGAACACCAAAACGTCTCTCAAGGAAGCCGAATTTAGCCGTCTTATCAGCAACCCTAATGTCAGCCCAAAGTGCGATCTCCAATCCACCGGCCACACAATAGCCGCTTATAGCCGCAATAACAGGCTTCGATAGAATCATCCTCGTAAACCCCAGCGGACCGTTAGGATTGCTAACCCTCTTAATCATCCTATCAATATCGTAGAGATCAGCCCCAGCTGAGAAATTACCACCTGCCCCCATTATTATCCCCACGTACGAATCATCATCCTCCTCAAAATACCTCCATGCCCTGTACAACTCCTCAGCCGTATCTGCATCAACAGCATTTCTTCTCTCGGGCCTGTTAATAATAACAACGTATACATGACCCCTCCTCTCAACCTTGATGTTCTTGTAATCACCCATACCAAGCTTAGGTAGAGCTGTTAGCTTTTTGCATTTATTCCAGTAACTTGCCTGGATTAAGTATGTTTTTACTGTCAAGGAGCCCCTTAATCAGTTTTAGAATGTTTAATTGCCCTTTCATTTCCTCCTTAACAAACCCTCTCTTTAGTAAACCTGTTCCGTGGTGATGAGTTATTGTGGCACCAACACTATGAGCGACCTCAAATGCCTCCTGCCATATTCTCCAATAAACCTCCTCATCCTGCTTAAAAACAACGACTGTGTATAGTGAAGCACCATTCAGATAAACATGTGTAATCCTTGGTAGGACGTATACGACACCATCAATATCCTTAAGACCCTCCTTAATACTTAAGTAAAGTTTCAGTAACCTACTCCATGTCGTTGCCATATCAATAGTCTCAACCCAGAGACCTGAATTGACTAACTGCATTAGTTGATTTTCATACTCCCTAGAAAATACGACCCTCCATTTCCTAACAAGCTCCTGCTCAACCTCAACGCCGCCATGCACCTTTGCCATGCCATCTGCAGTGTTCGCCTCCGCAGCAACAATTTCTCCATAATACCCCCTAAACCTGACCAATGCAATGTTTCTATCTTCACCAATCATTAACCTGCTGCTATCCTCGTCATGAATTACGATCCTCCAGGGACCAGGAAGTTTAACAACGAAATCCTTAGCAAAGCTGATAGCATCTTTCATGCTCATGAATATATATGCCTTATCAATGTAGTGATTTGCTAATGGCTTAACCTTAAGCGTGGCCTTAACGACTATGCCTAGCGTCCCATCTGAACCTATGAATAGACGGCGTAAATCAGGCCAGGAAGCCCTAACGTAATTTCCTGGACCTACTGTGATCATGTCACCGTTTGGCAATAAGATCTCCATCGATAACACAATCTCCTCAATGTTACTAAGGCTGTGTGATCCAGTGGCACCATGTGCTATGGCTCCACCGATTGTAAGTAGATTAAACGATTGTGGGTGAAAGTCTAGCGTATAACCCCTCTCATTAAGCCACCTCTCTATATCAGCAACCTTAGCACCTGCCTCAACAGTTATCGTGAGATCCTCCTCATTAAAATTAATTATCTTATTTAACCCCTTCATATCGACCACAACACAGCCTGAATGATATGAACCACCAACAACACTTGAACCACCACCAAAAGGTACGAGACAAACACCGTGCTTATTAGCAATCTTAACAATACCCCTTAACTCATCGAGGCTCACAGGCCTAAGTACAAGTGGTGGTTTATCAATAACGTGGCCTAGTAGCTCCCTAAGCATGAGCAATGTCCACCAATCCCTACTAAAGGCATGCATCTCCTCGCCAGTAACTATAATGTCCTCGCGAATACTTGTCCTGACCTCATTTATAAACTCGTTAAGACTCACAAAGAAGTATTATTTATTCCATTATTATGTAAAGCTCTTATATTAATTCTATATACTGCTCATCACATGTTGTAAGCATAAATAGACTATGATGAATTATATCTAAATAGTAGTGCATTCATTAATTAGGTGGCATAAGATTTTATTACTGATGGCAGATTGGCTTTTGACCTGGGAAGGGCCCATAAATGAGGTTGCTGGGCTTACCGAGAGGATCTGGATCATTGAGAGGGAACCCGGCAGTTGCTTTGATAGGATTGCACTTAGAGAGGTCAGGGGTGGCGAGGTTAGGTATCCATACCCAGTTCTCATATTGCCTGGCATGTTTTCCCACGGGGAACAGCTCATCCACGTATCATGGCATGGTATCCAACCCACGATATCCCTAACGCAACATCCCGATACGGCAATACCACTTTACCTGGCTAAACGTGGCTTCCTTACTTACACAGTCGATTATAGGACACATTTCGTAATGCCTGACATTAAGGACTTATCATTCATGCTTAAGTGGGGTTGGGATGCTTGGTTAAGTGATGTTAAAGTTGTTGTTGATAAGGTGAAGGAATTGGGTGGTAAGGATGAGGTTATACTCATTGGTGAGAGCTTCGGTGGAATTGCATCAATGAATTTCGCATCGGTTGATCAAGAAAGCATTAAGGCGATCGTGTTTTTAGACGGAGCACCAATAAAGGAACAAGCACCACGCATTATAAGTGCCGCATCAATTAGCGAGTTAGAGGCAAAGAAGTTATACGCGGTGCAATCACTTATCGGGCTTGAATTCTCGGGAGGATTAGCAAACCAGGTTTGGTTGAGGGCTCTGTATAATCCATCATTACCAAGTCCTAACCCTAATTTTAGGACGTTAGCTGACTACCTAGTGGATGTTCTATACCGTGCAGGTTTAGCGAACCCATACTCATACCCATACACACCCAAGGAAGTTGCCTTTGCAGTGATGGCAACCTTCGATCCATATTGGCCGGCTAGGTTGCTCATAGAACCTACTGACAAGTTTAGGGTTGGTTACGGCAATGTTAGAGTACCAACGTTAGCCATAGTAAGTGAGTTTGGTATGAGAATTGTAGATATGGAAGTCCTAAATAGGATTAATACGAAGATCATTACATTAAAGGGTTATGGGCATCTTGATGTGTATGCTAACCCAAACAATGTCAAGAATGTTAATGAACCAGTCTATGATTGGTTACTCAACTTAACCTGACCTCAGCCCTATACTTAATCATTTCAGCTACCACCTCATTTAAATTACTCAACGGTGAGCCAAGCGGTTCTCCTCTAAACTCACTATATGCCCTAGCCACGTTACCAATCACCCTCTCCTTATCAAACCAGTTGTTGTAATCCTCAAGATCGATATCCCTAGCGGCCCTATCATACGGCATACCTTCCTTAAACCTCTTCCATGCCTCATCCCTTATGTACGTTAGGTAATCCCTAGCCCTATACAGGGCATCTTTTCCGTGAACCAACGGTCCATGCCCTGGTATGTAAGTATCAGCATTTAAAGATGCCAAATGGTCAAGCGCCTCTATGGATCCTTTCACCGAACCAAACAATACAAAGGGCGTGCAGGGCTCAGCAAATAGTAAATCGCCTGTGAAAACAATGCCCGAGTCAGGTACGTATACGTACACATCACCGATCGTGTGCGCTGGGTACCCTATGTACCTAACCTCAACCACTTTATCGCCAATATACAACGTGATTGAATCTGAGAATACCACGTCCTGAAGTGAGTACTTTGCACCGGTGAAATCGACGTCAGGGAATAAGTGTTTGTAAAGGTTTATTAGGTTAAGCTTTGATTCCTCCTCAATCAATCTCCTAGTATTTACATGGGCTATAGACAACGCGTTAAATAAGTGATTTGTCCAGGTGTGATCGCCGTGATAGTGAGTATTGATTAGGAGTCTCGTTGATCCTGCCATAATCCCCTTCGTCTTCGATAGGAAGTCCATTGCCATGCTTTCGTTCGTAAAGGAATCAATTATTATCGAGAAATCCCTACCAACTATCAACCCTGCGTTAGATATGAACCACGTGCCCCTCTGTTGAATGTAAGCATAAACGCCCTTATCCACCTCAATGAGACCTGATTGCCAACTCATTGTAATTGTATTGCGTCATTTTAATTTAAAATAATTTCTTAATGGCAACACTAATTAAGTAGGTTTGTAATTTATGACTGATGAGGTTACTTAGTTATCTAAGGGACGGCAGGATTAGGTCCGGAGTCCTCTTCGATTCGGATTACGTACTCGATCTAAATGACTCCTGCTATAGCATGCTCATTTATCGAGGCGAGGATGAGGCATTTACAGAGAGGTATTGCAACGCCGTATTACCACCAGACATGCTTGGCGTGCTCCAGTCTGGCGATGAGGGTCTTAACATGATTAGAAGGGTCGTTGAATGGGCCGGTAAGAATAGGGATATTGCTAGCCTTAGGAGATTGAGTGATGTAAAACTGAAGGCACCGCTGACCAGGGCAAACATGCTTAGGGACTTCCTGGCATTTAGGGGTCATGTAGAGGCATCATCAAGAAGGATGGGTACACGAATACCTGAAGAGTGGTATAGAATACCGACATATTACAAGGGCGATCCAGCCATATTCTACGGGCATCTTGAGGATATACCTTGGCCAAGCTATGCAAAGAGTCTCGACTTCGAACTAGAGGTTGCGGCTATAATTTACAAGAAAGGTAGGAACGTAAGTAAGGATAGGGCTTATGACTTTATAGTTGGGTATACAATATTTAACGACTTTAGCATCAGGGAACTTGAGGCTGTGGAGCTAAAACTTCTGTTAGGGCCAGGTAAGAGCAAGGATTTCGCGAATGGTTTAGGGCCTTGGATTGTCACAAGGGATGAACTACCTGACATAAAGGGACTAAGAGTTTACGCTAAGGTCAATGGGGAAACATGGTGCGACACTAAGATTGAGGGTATGCAATGGGATTTTGGTGACATGATATCCTATGTATCCATGGATGAGTACATAAGGCCAGGCGATGTATTTGGAAGTGGTACAGTAACGGGCTGTACAGGTTTAGACGTAGGCAAGGCGTTAAAGCCAGGTGATGTGGTCGAGCTATATGTTGAGGGAATAGGTACACTCATCAATCGCATAATAAAGGCTTAACTATACGTTCTATCTCATAGAATATCATTCTATGATAACTTGAAGAGTAAAGCCATAAGAAGGCGGTGAATGTATTATTCATGTGATTTATCAATCAATCTCTCATTTAAATAGAAGCATTGAAATATAGAAACATTTAAAGAGAGTTATGGTACTAATATGCCTTGTATGAATGAAGAATCAAGTAGACCGACGGATAAAGAACCGTTTTACTTCAAATCGTATGATAAGGTAATAGGTATAGCCCACGATATTTACGAATTAAGGAACGAAATAGAACGACTTATGCAGGTAGACACCAAAGCCCTGGAATACCACCTAAGCGAGGGCCATATTATACAGTGGCTTAACTACATTGGTGAAAAGGAGCTAGCAAGCAAGTTGATGGGCGTTAAGGACCCTAAGGATGCCCTAGAAATAATCAACACGCATCTAAAGCCAAGAAATGTGGCCATGGATAAAGAACCCAATACTGGACGTAGGTCTCGTAGGCAAAGGAGGAGCAGACATAATTAATTGTTTATTATAATTTAAATAACTGTTTATTAAACGTTTAATTAACTATAAATACTCTAAGCCTACAGAATCCACGTGACCGAAACCATAAGCAGGGAACTTAGGAGGAATGCCACGGGCTTCCTCGGCTCGTTGTATAACTCATTGGCTGGGCAGGCGCCAGCATATAGCATTGCAGGTGGTGCTGCATTCATAATGAGCTATGCATACGCCGCCTCACCGTTGGCAATGCTACTAACATTACTTGGCGTCTTGGCAATAGTTTACTCAATATTCGTGATGGCACGCAAATACCCGCACGCCGCCAGTTTCTATGCTTATGTAACAAATACATTGAACTCCAGGGTTGGTTTCTTCAACGGTATTGTTTATACGGTGTTCTACAGCATAATTGGTGTTGGTTCAATAGCCATAGCCTTCGCATACCTTGGCACCGAGGGCATATACGCAATCACTGGCCACCCGATAAACCCATTAATCCTACTCCCAATACCCATAGTCCTTGCCCTAGTACCCGCAGTGCTCGGCATAAGACCTACCATTAGGACCGAAATGACACTAACAAGCATTGAGATCGCAATCCTCCTATTATTCGTAGTACTATCCTTTGCGGCAAACATAAATAGGCTCTCCATACTACCATTCACGGTACAGGGCACATACCAAACAAGTCCAAGCGGTATCCTAATGGCATTATCGGGTGGGTTAGTCTTCGCCATAACCTACTTCATGGGTTTCGAAGTTAGCACGCAGATTTCCGAGGAGGTTAGGGACACCAGGAGGAGTGTGCCGACAAGCACCCTTTGGGCTACAGTACTCATGGGTGTGCTGTACATGCTCGTTACATACGCCATAATACTCAACATCGGTTACTCACAATCATCAATTAATAACTTCGTAAATGAGGCTGAGGGCATGGGACCAAACCCCGTATACACACTGATCGGTCACTACCTGGGCGAGGCTGGTCTCATATTGTTTGCAGTAAGTGTGATGCTCAGCGTGTTCGGTTGCTACCTAGCCACACTAAATGCAACGGCTAGGATGCTCTACGGCATGGCCAGGGATGGATTACTACCCACGTGGCTCGCGGAGACCCATCCAAGGTATAAAAGCCCGCACAAGGCCCTTTACCTAAGCACTGCAATCGCAATCATAACGATAATGCTCGCGTACCTTGCGTCATACGTAAGCGGTTACTACAAACCAATTACACTAACCTATAACGCAATGGAATATGCATATGCAATCGACTCGCTATATTACGTACTCAGCCTATTACTAATAGCCGTCGGCGCACTCAGGGTCACAACATGGCGTGGTAGGGTCGCGATAACCATTGGTGCCGCGCTGCTTGCCATAACATTCTACTACTCAGTAACAGGCATGGCATACCTGTACATATTAATTGCATCCATATTGTTGATAGTTGTTGTTGAATTAACAATATTGAGAAACAAGTTGGATAAAATCAAGATAACCACATGCCCCTACTGTTGATGCAAAAATTTAACTTCGGCATAGTCGATAATAAAATGAATCAAAATGTACGATGCCTA
>NZ_LCWN02000123.1:0-2800 GCF_002078205.2 Vulcanisaeta sp. EB80 | reverse complement strand
TTGTACTAAGTGATGGTGCACTGGGTGTTGGCTTTGTCGATGTGCTCGACATAGTGGGTGTGGTAACCGAACTAGTTGGGGCGCTTATCGTCATTGCCACGTATAACAAGGCCCAATTGGCATAGTGCCAACCATTACCTGCGCCTACGCCGAACACGTAGTTGCCACTACTCGGCGGTTTGTAATAATCAGTCAGATTTAATGTGAAGCTTGCTGACTGTCCAGTGTTCATGTCGTAGGCAATACCGCTAAGCATGTTCGCGCTTGAGTTGTAGGTTACTGTTACGCCTATGTAATCGCCTGGGTTGGGCTGGAAGGCTCCCGTGCCAATACCTTCCCAAGCGGCGCTAAAGCTTGGGTTATTACCGTTGGTGTTATTAATTATCCACACGTCCCACTGCCCAGTAGTACCGGGACGGAAACAACTGATCTGCCAGCATGGATTCCAGATAACCATGGCATAGGTTGAATTGCTCTGGGCAGAATAAATTGAGTTGCTCCCCACGATATTAACGATGTGCAATTTATTGTGTAGTTGTATGCAGGATTTATGCCCCACCTTGTTGGGGTTAGGAATAGGTATATTACGAAGCCGTCGCCGACGAGTGGAGGCCCTTCAGAGTACGTGCCGATGATTGTTATCCTCACCAAAGATCCATTGTAGTATTCCTCCTGCCAAAACATGGCACCGCTAGACCAGACCTGGGCCGGGATCAACTCAAGCACGGGCTGGTTTATGCCGATCGAACCCCAGTACTGGCTTGCGTTGTTCGGCCCATAATACATCGGCCATTGATTTGTTATATAATACTTAAGCCATTGATTTGGCGGCAAAACAGAATTATTAACGCCCTGATACACATGCGGCACTCCGAAGTATTGCTGGCCGTTGAGTAGGTTCATGATTACCTGCGTATAGGATTGGTTCGTTTGCGCCCTGGTTACCACACCCACAATCACCAACACCACAATCAATAGTACCACCGAGACCACAATCATTAGCCTAGGTCCGGCAGGCACAACACAGCAATTACTAAGGCACCCTTAAGTATTGCGCCAAACCCATCAATGCCACACATGCATTGCGTATAGTGGGCGTAGAATTAAGCAACCTAACCTCCCTGGCCGGGTATAACGAAGACCCCATCAACACCAGCATTAGTGGAGTCACTAACGGTGGATTGCTCCTTGAGGCATACGGGGCATGTTGTTGGCTTAAGTGATGAGTCGTTTAAGTGCATCATCGCCAAGCCCCTCCTCCATCACACTTAGTCCTGGATACCAGGATTACGGTGCCCAAGAAGGCTCTTTACTCGATGTATTGAAAGAAACAATCGCCGAGAAACTCGGCATAAAACAATGAACAAGCACAAAAACAAACATCAAGCACGATCATGGTCTAAAAGCCCTCGTTAGAACAACCTCACAAACCCGCACCTCATAGAGAACAAAATAAATACTAAACACAAAACACGGAATACAAAACAACATCCTGGTGCCGCCGCCGGGATTTGAACCCGGGACCTACCGGTTTCTGAAACACCATACTTCAGCCGGTCGCTCTCCCGACTGAGCTACGGCGGCGTCTGTATCTTTATGCTCTAGTTTTTTAGGCTTTCTCTCGTGGATGCGTGGATTGTGTTTATGAAAACCGTGTTTTCCTTATTCAATTGCTCATGACCGCACATTGCTTATCCACCGAAATTCACTGATTCTCCCTATGTAATGCTTTTAATGCATCATCTTTAGTAATGTCCGTGCCTGCACATGGATTAAGGGCTTTGTTGCCTGTCGGGTTTGATGCCGTGGTTGACGTATTGCGTAATGATAAACACGCATCAGGCATATACTTCGCGATGTTGAATACGAGGCCTAGGGTTGCGGTTGCCGTTGGTGAGGAATTTTACCTCATGTCGTTTAATAGGATTTCGGCCTTCATAGTAGTCATTGAGGGCGAGGGCGTCACTGAGCTCAGGGTAATAACCCACACATACCCTGCACTTTCCGACCTGGGCGCGTCCAGGTCCTATGCGTGGGAGATACTGAGTGCTGTTATTGGGAGGCTTGGCGTTAGGCCCGTAAATGTTGTTGATGTTGATTATATGGATTCGTCGAAATCCTCCCAACTTGGGTCTTAGGTTCGTGACTCCGTTTCCTTAAGTAATTTCTCGACGAAGCTCAGAACCATCTTTGCACTATTTAATGCGTACTCAGCATCCACCCTGGTGTAAAGTTCCTCAGGCGGTATGCCGCTCTCCTCATCACCGTACATTGCCAATTCCCTCTCCTTCCTGAGGCTCCTCGATATGGATATTAATTCATCCATACGTTCCCGAAACCACGCCGGAAATCTACCCTGCTCCCTCCTCAACACCGGCCCCACGTCATGCCACTTCGGCGGTTCAACACCCACTATCCTTAGTGCAGCCTTAAGGGCTAGTTCAACCGCCTCCTGGCACTGCCTAACAACGTACGGGTAATTACCATTGATTAAGGCTTCCTCAGCATGCCTAACCCTCTCCATGGCTTGCCTCAGGTATGACCTAGCCATGTCGAGGTTATTCAATTTCAATCACCTCACCAAATTTGTAATCGCCCTTAAGCACCCAGTACCAGGACTTATCGTTAACCCAAACCCTCCTGGCACCCAACTCCCTAAGCCTATTAATCAACCTTGTCAATACGCCCTCGAAGAAGCTGTCCTTATCGTAAACTATCACAGCGTCCTCAGTCATGTCTAGGTAGATTGGTGAGAACCTGGCAGCCTCTATCCTGGTTTTAATCACCGGTGATAGGGCCA
>NZ_LCWN02000014.1:0-40153 GCF_002078205.2 Vulcanisaeta sp. EB80 | reverse complement strand
CTCATTATTGCGTGTTGTTATCTTCATAAGCCTTCTTACCATGCGTATCTCCCTCCTTACTTTCCTTAATTTCTTCATTGCCTTCGTAACCTCAGCCCTGGTGTATCCCCTCAACTTTAATTCCTTGATTAACTCGAGCAATTGTCCCTCTTTATTCTTCAATTCCACATACCTAGTGATTAACTGCCTCAACTCAAGTCTCCTCAGGGTTTCGCTATTTACTTGCTGGCCTGTGTCAATTCCAGCCAACCTCCTCTCAACCTCCCTCAATCTATCCTCCTCATTCAATAATTGATTGAGTACCTTCTCATAGTCTATACCTCCCATGTACCTCCCATACCTACGTATCAATTCATCGATCATTAACCATCAACCTCTTGATTACACTTTCACCAACATACTCTTCATGGACTTCCCTAAATGCATCACGTGCTTTCTCGAAGTCATCAGCAACCAATTCTTCGGCGTCCTCTATGGTATCCTCACCTTCATACTCTACGTACCTCCTTGGGTCAACATACTTATGTAAGGATAATCCACTTAGTCTTATTATTTCCATGAGTGACTCCCTATCTATCAAACCGCTCATGTAAAGTTTAATCGCCTCCTTAACTACTCCATGGGATTTTTCCTGAAGCCTTATGGACAACTCCCTAAGCTTAATTGGCCAATTCAATGCATAATCCAATTCCTGTGATAGCACCTGTCCCTTCCTCTTCACGCTGGTTTATGATTACGGAGTTATTAATTAGGCTATTAGTTAAGTTATTACTGCAGTGCTCAGCAATAGTTTTAAAGAAGACCCCTCTCGCGAAGGAACTCCCTGAATAGATCGGTCTTAGTAAGCATTGTCCATTCCTCCCTCGGCACACTTATGTATTTCTGGAACTCAAGCCAAAACGCCATGTGCATCGTGTCGTACCTACTCTTCAACTTCACATGCTTTAACAACGAACTTGAGTTTGCATACTCCTTACCACATACTGGGCATATGACCATTGTGGATTGTTCCTGGACAACCTATTTATTAACTTAGTGCTTAACTCAATTACTAATGGTTAATGGAAGAATTGAGATTCTTATTTTATCGAGTTGGTGATGGTTTTACAAATACACTTATTGTTGATTGTGGATAATGTAAAAGTTGTTTAAATTTAAAATAATTAGAGGAGTTTAATTATTAGGGATAGTATTAGGCTTGCGACAGCCAATCCAAGTAATGACGACCAACTCATCTTCAATGCCTGGTCTGGCCTATACCTCCCGTACACGGCCCTCGTGAAGACTAAAATCATCATTACTATGTAAGTCTTTATACCAAACCATATGGCATATGATAATGCACCTAGTGGCGGTATGTATGGTCCAGCCCAACCGTTTAGGAACAATAGAACAATTAGTAGGCTCAGTACGTATAGTTTTTCGTAGCTCATGGTCATGACCAATCCATATATGACGCCGCTGTACTCGGTGTATGGACCGAGGACTATCTCCGTATCAGCCTCAGATATTTCAAATGGGAATCTCGATGTTGCCATTAAGGTCGCTATAACGAATGCCAGGAAGGCCAGTGGGTTTATTATTATACCAGGCAGGTGCGCCACTTGCCAATCAACAATCTTAAATGGGTCTGCCGTCCCGTAAATTAGCAGTATGGATATTGCAGAAAGTATTAGTACCGTCTCATAACCCGTGTACAGTAGTGCCTCCCTCACCGTGCCTATGTACGTGAACCTATCATTACTGGCCCAGCCAATCAGTATTATACCCACATTGAAGAGTGTTATTAGGGCGAGGGCTATTAACACATCATAACCCGTGTAAATGCCGTATATCCCATTAACGACACCGTTAGTCTCCATGGGGCCTATTGGTATGAAGAATATGGGCAGTGTGGATAGTATGAAAACTATCGCTGGTGCGTGAATAAAGTAGTTCCTATCCGCCTGTTGTGGAACCACGAACTCCTGGAATGTATACCTAAACAGGTCCGCGAATGGCTGTAGGAAACCGCCTATCGGTCTCGATACCTCCAGAGGCCCAATCCTCCATTGGACCTTGGCTGTTATTTTTCTTTCGAACCATATTATGTATATTAAGGCTATGATTACAGATACGAGGCCTGGTGCGAAGAGTAGGTCGAATATTGGTCTCCATAGTATTAGGTGTACTATTATGTTTATTATTGGTACCTTGTTCAGGAAGTCTATTATTGGGTTTAGGAATGGTATGTTGACCTCAGGTCTCGTTAATATATACTGAATTATTGAGTAAATTAGTTGTATGGCGGATGTGAATATGCCCGATATTAGGCTCGATGCCCAACTAACTATTGACAATATTATCCTCATGTAATTATCCCGGCATTGTTAGGATCATGAAGATTTTAAGCTTTAACCTAGGGAAGGGGTATTGATTATCCGAAGAATGAATCGAGTGTTGACTCCCTCCTCTTGCTCATGGCCTTTTTAAGCCTCTCAATCGCATTCCTAACCCTCTCCTCATTAAAGTCGTGTTCACGAACTAGGAAATCAATTATACCCCTCTCATCCGGCTGTCCAAACTCTATCTTGTAATTAGGGTTGTGGGGTGGATTTAGGAAGTAGTCGCGTATCTTGAGTGGATCTGTTGGGAATTGAACGTTTTTGAGCGGTCCCTGGAGCAGTTTCTCTAACCCACCGAATTCTTGAACGAGCTTTAACGCCTTCTGTGGTCCAATGCCGGGTACGCCGTCTGGGTTTAGATCTGTACCCAGTATTACCGCCAGATCTATCAATTGCACCCTATCCTTAAGCTTGAGTGTCTTGAGTACGTCATTCAATTCTATTATCTCAGGCTTAACCTCCACATATTCATCCCTATTAGGTAGCTTCCTACGCCCCGTTACCGTTAGGTTCCTAACAAGTCTCGGCGCACCAAAGAGTAGTGAGTCATAGTCCTGACTACCCGCAGCCCAGGCCTTGTTCTCCCTGGCGATCACCGCCGCCTGAGCCTCCCCGTCAGCCATGGCCTGCACCACAGGTATGCCCATTAGTTTTAGTAACTTCTTCGCATCCTCAACCATGTCATCAGTGAGGAAGAGGGCCCTTTGGGCGTATTTCCTAGCCTCATCCCTCCTACCCTCCTCAATCATCCTAACCCACTTATCCAGGGCCTCCTCCCTAACCCTCTTCCTCCTCGCAATCTCAATCGCCTTCTCCTCAGGTGGCTTACCATCAAACACGTAGACAGGCCAAATCCTATTCTCAAGCAGGTTTATGGTTCTATACAGAAGACCACTTAAGTGGCTTGTTATGCGTCCCTTGGAATCCATGAGTGGTGTACCGTCTGGTTGCCTTATTGATGCCAGGAATTGATAGAGCGCGTTGTAGGCATCAAGGGCTATCACCCTGTTCGATAATTGATTAAAGTCCACAACCTTTCTAATGCTGTCTGGTATCAACTTACCCAGTTCTGTAACACCCATTATTTGGTCAGGGATTACTTTCTTAACAGACCTTTATCTCTTTTCCTTACTCCTTAACAATCCTAATGTGGTAAGTAACCCCATCCTTCTTAACAACCCTCTGTACAATAATTAACCTACCCAACTCAAGCCTCATTAAAGCCTTCAAAGCCTCAGCCTCAGTAATATCTGGGTACCAAGCCCTCAGTGCTTGGATTAACTCGCTAAACCATATGTCTCCCTTCTCCCTAACTAGATTTATTATCAAAGCCTCAACAGGCACAGGCCTCTTCATTATCGTTCACAGAACAAGCCTAACGGGTTAATTGGGTTAATAAACCTTAATCCCAATTATACGTACAATGTAGGTGCCCTCTGCCTCTCACGCGTTATTGTCTGCTTCATCCTCTCATACCAAGTCTCGTAGAACTTAATCATCTCAGGCGTTATTGACGGCTTAATCTTCTTCATAGCCTCCAGGAAGTGCCTCATCGACACCTCACCAGCACCATTCGTCTCCCTCATAGCCAATAAACCAGCCTCCCTAGCCAAAATCTCTATGTCAGCGCCCGTGTAACCATCAGTCATCTTAGCCAACTCCTCAAGATCCACATCCCTGGCCAGGGGCATGTTCTTTGTGTGTATCTTCAATATCTCAAACCTAGCCTTCAAATCGGGCGGTGGTACGTAGATTATCCTATCAAACCTACCCGGCCTAAGTAGTGCTGGGTCGACTATGTCCGGTCTGTTGGTCGCTGCTATGACAACCACGTTGTCCAATCTCGACACCCCATCCATCTCAGCAAGCAACTGTGCCACAATCCTGTCCATAGCCGGTGAATCCTCCGCATAACCCCTTGCTGGTGCTATTGCGTCTATTTCGTCGAAGAATATTACGCATGGTGCTGCCATTCTGGCTTTCTTGAATATCTCCCTTATTGCCCTCTCGCTCTCTCCAAACCACTTGCTCAGTATCTCTGGACCACGAACAGCAATAAAATTCGCATTAGACTCAGTAGCAACAGCCTTAGCCAGAAGCGTCTTACCCGTACCAGGAGGACCAAACAACAAAATACCCTTAGGAGGTCTAATACCCATCTTCCTAAACCTCTCCGGGTACTTCAACGGCCACTCAATGGCCTCCCTAAGCTCCTGCTTAACCTCCTCAAGCCCACCAATGTCATTCCACCTGACCTTGGGAATCTCTATGTGTATCTCCCTAAGGGCGCTCGGCACTATCTCCCTCATAGCCTCGAGGAAATCATTCATCGAAACCTTGACCTTCTCGAGATCCTTCCTTAGGTCCTCATCCTCCTTATTAACATTCAAAATACCACTCTGTAAAGCCTTCCTCAAAGCCCTCATGGCAGCCTCCCTAGCCAATGCAGCAATGTCAGCGCCCGTGTAGCCGTATGTTATCTCGGCGAGCTTCCTCAAGTCAACATCCTTAGCCAGGGGCATGTTTCGCGTATGCACCTGGAGTATCTCGTACCTACCCTCAGTATCAGGCGGATTAATCCAGATCTCCCTGTCGAATCTGCCTGGTCTCCTTAATGCCGGATCCACAGCCTCTGGCCTATTCGTGGCGCCAATGACTATGACCTGTCCCCTCTCTTGAAGACCATCCATTAATGTGAGCAGCTGGGCCACAATTCTCTTCTCCACCTCTCCTGTGACCTCCTCCCTCTTCGGTGCTATTGCGTCTATCTCGTCGATGAATATTATCGCCGGCGCATTCTTCTTAGCCTCCTCAAAAATCTCCCTCAACTTAGCCTCAGACTCACCATAATACTTAGATACAATCTCGGGTCCGTTAATGGCTATGAAGTAGGCGTTGGTCTCCGTAGCCACGGCCTTGGCCAACAAAGTCTTACCAGTGCCCGGCGGTCCAATCAACAAAACACCCTTGGGAGGCTCAATACCAAGGTACTCAAAGATCTCTGGGTGCCTGAGTGGTAACTCAACTAACTCCCTAATCTTCTCCTTAGCCTCCTTTAAATCACCAATATCCTCCCAGGTGATCCTCGGTATGTTTATGTTCTCAACGGGCTTCTCATATATCATTAGGTTCGTGTCCTCATCAATAATCACCGGTGCATCATTGGGTTTAGTCTGAACCACCTGGAATGTTAATGGTTGACCAAGAACCTGGATCTGGACCAAGTCACCCTCCATCAGTATGTAATCCCTAAGCTTCTGCTTTGTGTATTGTACGAAGTTTTGATCAACACTTATCGTCATATTCACAGGCGCTAACTTAACCAAGCCAGCCTTCTTTGCCTCAGCCTTCTTCACCCTAACCTTCTGGTCAATCTCGACATTAGCGTTCTTCCTAATTATCGCGTTCATCCTTATTATGCCCTTACCCTCATCCTCAGGCAGGCCGTACCAAACCTTCGCCGCAGTCCTCCTTCTACCCTCAATAAGCAGTACCATGCCAGGTTCAATGCCGTAATTCCTCATTACCTCAGGGTCAACCCTAACAATGGGTCTCTGGGCATCCCTTTGTTTAGCTTCTTTAACAATCAATTCAATCCACTCATCAACATGACCACCCTCCATCATAATTCTCACCCATTAATACCCCGTGGAATTAAAAAACTTATTGCGTTAATAATCTCAATGATTAATTACGATTATTTTTAAAACAAGGCCTTTAGAAGCCGAGTCTTGTGAAGTACTCAAGCTCAATGCTCCCTATACCGTCTATACCACTTAGTATGTTCTCAACCTCATCGCTTGAGTGCTCCTCAGATTCCTCAGGCATCCTGATGTAAACCCTAAGAGCCTTTATTCCAAAACCTATATCCTCCTCCTCGACCTTATCAACCTTGTACTTAGGCTCAAGGGATTTCCTTATCGTGTTTTTCAACTCATCATAATTTACATCCGACCTACTCGGTGTAACCCTATACACAAGGTATACCTCCGCCATAGCGGGCATGGGTAAAGCCAGTATTTATTAACCCTTCTAATGCAATTAACGACGTGAATGCAAGTAGGGGTGGTGCATTTATTCTGACCGCCGCCTCCTTAGCATTCTTCTCAGTGGTTCTTGTTAGGTTTTCCATACCATCGTTACTACCGTATCTCGTGGGTAGGAATGGTATAAGCACGGCCCTGGGTGGCCTAGTAATATCAATGCTATGGGTTGGCTACACAATCTTCCAGGTGATCGGTGGATTTTTGGTGGATAGGTATGGTTACGGTATAGTCATTTACATACTAATAATGATTGCATTACTCAATACCCTATACCCCTTCATAGTTAATAATTACGGCGCATTACTGGCTGTGCAGTTCGTGATGGGTTCGTTAATGGCCATAACCTACGTCTCCCTAATAAGTATGGTGTTAATGAACTATGGCAGAAGCGGACTGGGCGCCGGTATTTACCAGAGCATGTTCTTCCTCGCTTCATCACTCTCAATAATGCTCTCGCCATACCTATTCTCAGTAAATCACCCCATACCCTTCATACTATTCGCAGCAATAGTCCTGGCATCCACGGTACCGTTGATTAAAGTACCGAGGCATGGTAAGGTCAACGGTAAGATAACCATAGGCCCTGAAAACATTGGAATCCTGGGTATGGGGTTTATCAGATTCTCCTCAGGCTTTTCCTACCTGGGCTTCCTTGGTTGGTCGACTTATTTCGTGGTTCATGTACTTAATGTGCCGCCATCATATAGCGGGTTCTTCGCCTTCCTAGCTTCGATAATGGGTTCCGCAGGCGCCATTATTGGTGGGTATCTTGGTGATAGACTTGGTTATGTGATAACGAGCATATCATCATCACTGCTCCTAGCCATACTTATTTGCCTAATACCTAAGGTATCAATAATTTACCTCCTGGTACTAGCCATGCTCTCGCTTGGTTTTCTCTACGGCTTCTACGCAGCCCCTTCAATAGCCATTTCCAGGTTTACCAAGAGTGTTGGTGCAACAAGCGGCTTCCTAAACTTCATGAGCCAACTTGGCGGCTCCATATCACCATACGTAATCGGCTTCCTGCTTCAATACTACGATTTTGGCGCGGTACTCCTAATTGTTGGTTTAATATCCATAGCATCGGTGATTACCGGGTCCATATTAATTGCCCTGGGTCATTTGACCAGGTAAATACCTAGTTTCTCATCTAGGGTTTCGTAGTTGCTACCCTCAGGCTTACCAAAACGCAACTCCCTAATCTTATGCATAGCCCTTAACTCAGCCTCAAGCGGTTTAAGTATCTCTGGCGCGTACACGATACCCTCAATCGCCTCATTCAGACTTAACCCAGCCCTATTCTTATATGTCCATATTGCGCTGTTAAATTCCATGAATGGCTCGAGCAACCTGAGGTACTCGGCGTTGTCAAACCTCGGGTCTGGGTCCTCAATTAACTGTCTATGAATCGACTCACCATACAGACTCCTCCATATTTCATCGGTCACGAAAGGCATTATGGGAGCCAATAACTTAAGCATGGTTTTCAAGACCTTATACAGCGTGAACCAGGCACCCCTCTGCTGCCCCTCACTGAACGACCCCTCCCTATTGTATGCCCTGGACTTAACGGCCTCGAGATAGTGATCAGCGAACACGTGCCACATGAAGTCGTAGATTAGGTTTATGGGTACATAAACGTCGAATTCGTTGTATGCCTCGATTGCCTTCCTAGCAACATCATTCATTTTAGCTAGTATCATTAGGTCTAGGGCTGTTAACTCGTAGTCGTCATTAACCTCTGGGAATGAGGATATAAACCTGGCAATATTCCAGAGCTTCACGGCGAAATCATGCCCGGTCCTTATCAACTGCTCACTATACCTATAATCGCTACCCAATTTAGCCGAGGCGGCTGCCCAGAATCTAGCGGCGTCGGCGCCGTACTTCTCTATGGGCAGCATGGGATCTATTATGTTACCCTTCGACTTATGCATCGCCTCGCCCTTCTCATCAAGCCCCATACCACTAATCCTAACGTACTTAAACGGCGGTTTCCCATAGAGTAGGTATGCCCTAACAACCGAGTAATAGAGCCACGTCCTGATTATGTCGTAACCCTGAGGCCTAAGTATGCTGTGTGGGTAAGCCACTTCAAAGACCCTAATTTCTGGCTTTGTATAGCCTGTTGCATAAATCCAGGATATTGATGAGTCAAACCAAGTATCTAAGACCCTATCCTCACCAACCAACTTACCGCTTGGGCACTGCTCCTTAACCTCAGGTGGTGGCTCATCCCTCCAGGGCCTGTAGTACTTACCTGGGTTCGGAATTATGGGCTTTGCATTACCCTCATCATCAATGCAGTACCATATCGGTATCTCGGTCCCGTAGTATCTACGCCTCGAGATAGGCCAATCAAACTCTAGGGACTTTATCCAATCAATAAGGGTTTGGGCGTACTCAGGCGGCTTAATCACCATCTCATTCCTAACCATCTTCACCAAGTCATCCTTAAAGGGCAATTGCTTCAGGAAATACTCCTTGGTAATTATTATCTCTATAGGCGTCTTACACCTCCAACAAATGGGCACGGTGTGCCTAAGCGGCTCCCTCTTAACGATCAAGCCCATCTCCTGCAAATCCCTAATTATGGTCTCCCTAGCCTCCCTAACACTCAACCCCCTGTACTTACCTGCACCCTCATTTAGCGTACCATCCGGGTTAATTATTATCTTCATGGGCAGCCTCAACTCATTAACGACCATTAAATCCCTAGTGTCGCCGAAGGTACTAATCATCTCAAGCCCAGTACCGAAGTCGGGCTTGACCGACGGATGCGTAAGTATTGGAACCTCCTGATTGAGCGGTGGCACTATCGCGTGGAGACCCTCTAACCTCCTGTACCTATCATCGCCTGGATTGAAGGCCACAGCCACAGTAGCCGGCAGAAGCTCCGGCCTTGTGGTGGCTATTATTATGTCCTCCCCGGTCTCCTTAACCCTGAACTTTATGTAGTTTAGGTACGAGTCCTCATCCTTATACTCAACCTCAGCCTCAGCCAACGCTGTCCTGCACCTCGGGCACCAAAGTGTTGGTCTACTAGTCTCGTAAATCAAACCCCTCCTCCACAACTCAATGAATGTTTCCTGGGTAACCCTCCTATACTCCTCACTATCCGTCCCATTCCTCCAGTAAATGAATGAACCACCCCAACGCCTGTATATAGACACGAACTCACCCTCATACTCATCAAGGAACTTCCTACACAGTTCAAGGAATTTTTCCCTGGGTATCTCGTACATGTTTATCCCATAGGTCCTCTCAACCTGAACCTCCACAGGCAAGCCATTCCTGTCGGCGTAGAATGGAAACACGACGTTGTAACCTCTCATCCTGAAGTACCTAGCCACCATATCGATTTGGGCATAGTGAGCAATACCGCCAATGTGCGGTCTGCCAGACGGGTATGGAGGTGGCGTATCAATGACGAGTATTGGTTTGTTTCTATCGATTTTTACCTCGAATAACCCCTCCTCCTCCCACTTCCTCAGCAACTCAACCTCCTTTGATACGTCCCAACGCTTATCCTGTAACCTCGGCCTAAACTCCATACCAATAAAGGTCCCAAAACGCTAATTACAAAATACCCTTTAAAAATTAACCGCCATACTTCATGTAATATCTACCCACCCTTCCTCGTGCTATTTAACCCAATAAAATAAGCTCGTAACCTACGTAGCAAATAAGTTTTTAAGACATAGGTCCTGGGGGTTGGCTTGTGGAAACATTGTACAGAGACCTGGCGCTATCGTTTGAGGGTAGGGATAAGGTACTTGGGGAATTCCTAGTGAAGTTCACGGCAGACAGGCCCGGCATACTTGCGGCGTTGTCTAACGTGTTCGCAGACCACGGAATAAACATGCTAAACATATCCGTAAACAGAACCCAACTCCTCCTACACTTCATAGTCGACTTAACAAATAGTGACTCATCACTTAATGACCTCGAGAGGGAGCTCAGGAAGTTCTCCTTCGTGGAGTGGGTTAGGTATAGGGTTGTTGAGAGGGAGGCATTTATGGTACCTTCGATGATAATGCCAACGTTCAGGGACCACCAAGTCCTCATCCTGGAGCTGGAGAGAATAAAGGATCTACTGGCAAATACCGATTTTAGGAGGGTAATAAGGGATTTAGGAAGCGCTGACTCATCAGCACTACGCAACAGCAACCTAAGCGAGCTAGTCAGGATGGGGCAATTCAGGGGCCTAGGCAGGATAACATTGGTTGAGAGAGACGGCGTAATCACCATAAGGTCCTGTAGCGAATTAAATGATAAACACGTAATTGAAGAGCTAATGATCGAGTACTACACAGGCTTCCTAACACAAGCCCTGAAGGCTAGCGTTGAGGTCGTCAACAAGAGCTACAATGGTGACTGCGTTTCCGTAAGCTTCAAAGTCCTTAAATGAGCCAAGTACCTCTCAAGCAAGCCAGCCCTACTCATTAACTCACAAACCCTACAAACGTCCTTAGACGTAGGCTCACCACAGTACCTACATCTATTGAGCGGCACATTAACCGCCCTCTCACTCATTAATTTAGCGAGTGAATCGCCAAACGAGACCAGGGAATGCTTAATGTTGGGATTATCCCTCTCCCACCTAGCCAACGTAAACTTCAACTCATACCTAGGATTACTATACACAAACGGGCACTCCAACTCCATGAGCGGTATGCCATGGTAATACGCATAAATCGCTATCTCCTCCTCCCTAACAAAACGCAACGGCTTAATCCTAGGTATAAAACCCTCCCTATCAACCTCAGGGGTCGGACCAAACCAAGCAAACCTATCCAAGTCATTACTAAGCACGTTCAGGAGCACGGTCTGAGCCTCATCATCCAGGTTATGACCAGTGGCTATCTTGGTCAACCCAAGTTGGCGGCCGATCATGTTCATGGCCCTACGCCTCAACACGCCATCTATCGTGCACATATGCACATTAATACCTCTGGACCATAAGCCGTGAGCTATATCCGAAGCCGTAACCCCAAACAACTCCCTAAAGGTATAGACCCTATACGGTATACCAAACTCCTCACCAAGCTTCTGCACATAATCAGCCCTTGACATCCTATAGAAGCAGCTGTACGGCTGTCCCTCATTAATACTGAACGCAATCAACTCAACATTCCTCGGTATCTTACCCTGCCTCCTAAACTTACCGAGAAGGTACATCAACGTTAGGCTATCCTTACCGCCACTAATCGCTATACCAACCCTATCACCATCAACAATAAGCCTATACCTTCTAATGGTCCAAAGCACGGTATCCTCAATAGACCCAAATAGGCAATTAAGACACAGCCTCTCGCCACTAGACGCCCTATAGTAATTCGCAAGCCTCTTACCGCACCTCGTACAAACAGGCAAACCCATGAACCAACAAGCAACTCACCAAACTCCCTTTAAAACCACATCGCCCTAACCCAAGGCAGTAGAATCGCATTATTGGGATCTTGAAAAGGGCACCCCTCACGTCATGCCTGCCCCCACCTCCTGTACAGATCATTTTCAATACCCAACAAATCCAACACCCTACCAACGATGAAATTCACCAAATCATCAACACTCCTAGGCCTATGGTAAAAAGCCGGCGCGGCAGGCATGACAATGGCACCAGCCAACGTAGCCAACTCCATATTCTTAATATGCACCAAATTAAGCGGCGTCTCCCTAATTACTAGGATTAACCTCCTCCTCTCCTTCAAAGCCACATCAGCAGCCCTCGTGATCAGGTTATCCGCAATACCATGGGCTATGGAGGCTAGGGTCTTCATGGAGCAGGGTATTATCACCATACCATCATGCTTAAACGAGCCACTCGCAATCGGAGCATCCAACTCGTCCTCGCCATAAACCCTATCCGCAAGCCTAACCACGTAGTCCCTATCAAGACCTAACTCATGCCTCAACACCTTAACCGCGGCATTACTAATTATTAGGTGAACCTCAGCATCACTGGCGTACCGCTTAATAACCTCTAGAAAACGCACACCATACACCACACCACTAGCTCCAGTTATACCCGCAATAATTTTCCTCACGTAATTAATTGAGATTAACCCTTAAATAATATTGCCTATGTGTTGCGTATATAATATATGCGCTTATATAGAATTATTTTAAAAGAAGTAATTGATAATTCAATCCTGATATTTTTATCGTGGCAAGTCACCACCTTCCTTTTCAAACCTCACCTTCCCGGTAATAATATTAAATCCTCCACATTCTGGGTCTTGCTCCTCGAATTCTCCCTATAGAGCAGGTCCCTTATAGCGATACGTATCGCCTCACTCCTGCTTGGGAATATGCCCTGCTTCACGAATTCATCAAGCTCCTCCAACATCTGTTTCGGTATGTGCACACTTATCAGCACCATCTTTTCCTTCGCCTTGGTCTTAGGCATAGGTGATCAGTTATTGTACAGAATTTATTAAGATTGCCTCCCGTGAACTCTGTAAATATTAACGAACGAGACCCTTAACACTATTTACAAAATACTAATTGTAGATTTTACGCACCAACGTCCTTTATGGATTCGAAGATCGAGCGTCTATAGTACCTCTTGGATATGTCTGGTGGTACGTTCGTGAGTTCGTCCTCAGGTAATATACTAATAACATCCCAAGCAATATCAAGTGTCTGCTCAAAGGTCCTTCTCTCGTAGTAACCTTGGGCGATGAATTTACGTTCGAATTGGTCTGCGAACCTTAGGTACCTCCTCTCACGCCAACTCAGGTTCGTCTCGCCGACGAGTAGTGCCAGGTTTCTGACGTCTAGCGCCCTTGAGTAGGCTGCGATTAGTTGGTTAGCTACGTACTTGTGGTCGTCCCTTGTCTTGCCCTCACCTACGGCGTCTTTCATCAACCTTGATAGGCTCATTATTACGTCAAACGGTGGGTATATGCCCTTGCCCCACAGTGTCCTGCTTAGGACTAGCTGGCCCTCGGTTATGTAACCAGTCAGGTCTGGTATTGGGTGTGTGATATCGTCGTGCGGCATTGTAAGTATTGGGAATTGCGTTATGCTGCCCCTCTTACCCTTCGCCCTACCAGTCCTTTCGTATATCGTCGCGAAATCCGTGTACATATAACCTGGATAACCACGCCTACCTGGTAGCTCGCCTTTTGATGATGATAGTTCCCTGAGGGCTTCGGCGTAGTTCGTCATATCCGTTAGGATTACTAATACGTGGTAATCCCTATACCAGGCTAGGTATTCGGCTATTGTTAGGGCTGTCCTTGGTGTTAGGATTCTCTCTGCGATTGGGTCACTTGCTAGGTTGAGGACCATGACCAACCTCCTTAATGCACCAGTCCTCCTGAACTCATTGAGGAAGAATAGCGCCTCCTCGGATTTCAAACCCATCGCCGCAAAGATTATTGCGAATTCCTCCTCGTGACCTCTAACGGTTGCTTGCCTAGCCACCTGGGCGGCTAGCATGTTGTGTGGGAGTCCCGTCCCGCTGAATATTGGTAGCTTCTGTCCCCTAACCATTGTGTTGAGACCGTCGATCACGCTGACGCCTGTCTCGATAGGCTCCTCCGGGTACTCCCTGGCGTATGGGTTGAGTGGTTCACCGTTTATGTCCAGGTACTCCTCAGCCGGTGGTAAAGGCATGGCATCCCTAGGCTGCCCCTTACCGTCGAGTACCCTGCCCAATAAATCCTCACTAACTGGTATCCTGAGCGTCCTTCCGTAGAACTTCACGGTACTACCCTTGGCAGGTAAGCCTAGTGTACCCGTTAATACTTGAGCCACGGCATAATCACTGCCTACCTCAACCACCTGAACCATCCTTGGCATTCCGTCGGGTCCGACGACCTCGCCAATCTCGTTATAAGCAACCCCCTTTGTTCTCTCGATGACTATTAATGGTCCTTTAACCTCCCTAACCGTACTATACGATACAATGCCAGGCATCGATTCTATTAATTTGCTCATTGGAGGAAGGCGTTTTACAAGTGCTTATTAATTTTTATTCCATGTGGTTAACGACGAAGACTGGCTTTAAAACCCAACAGGTCCTTGATTATGGGTATTGTGCCAACGCTGAAGGATTTCGTTAAGGCGCTCGTGCCTAAGGAGCTCTGGGATAAAATACCCAGGAGCTTTGACGTAGTTGGCTCCAGGTCCGGCGCGGTGGCCATCGTCGAGATACCGCCGGAGCTTGAGGATTATAAGGTGGTAATTGGTGAGGCTATAATGAAGTTGAATAGGCATGTTAGGGCTGTGCTTAGGAGGGTTGGTGCTAGAGAGGGCGAGTTTAGGCTCTATAAATACGAGGTGCTTATTCCTGGGCCCACTGAGGTTGTTCATAAGGAGGATGGCTACCTGATCCGTGTTGACCCAACGAAGGCTTACTTCTCGCCTAGGGATCAGGGTGATAGGGAGGATATCGCGAGGCAGGTAATGCCTGGCGAGGTTATTCTATACCCATTCGCGGGTGTTGGGCCCTACGCAGTGGCGATCCTGAAGAGGCAGCCATTGGCTAGGTTGGTGATAGCCATTGAGCTTAATGAGTACGCCTACAATTACATGCTCAGTAATATTAAGTTGAATAAGCTTGAGGGTAAGGTATTGCCACTCCTTGGAGATGCGGCTAACTTAATGGGACTTTTTCACAATGTGGATAGGGTTTTGCTGACTCTGCCATTGGGTGCGCACAAATTCCTTAAGCAATCCCTAACGTGCGTTAAGGACGGCGGTTTTGTTCATTTCTACCACCTAGGTACTGAGGAGGATCCATTCGGTGAGGCAGGGGATCTCGTTGAGAAGTACTGCCATGAATTAGGACTTAACTGCCTTGTTATTAATAGGAGGATAGTTAGGGATTATGCACCACACATCTTTAAAGTTCGCTTAGATATCAGGGTTACTAATTCTGTATAACCCTTATTGCCTCAGGTTGATAAATCCCACAAACAACTACGCAGCCCATGAAGGTCTTTATTCAATAATGCCCGTAATTAAAGGTTCATTATTAGTGTAGAAGATTTAATAGGACAATAAGTTCTGCAAGGTGTTAGTAATTGTTTCTTTGATTTTTCAAGGTTCATGTGACTGAGTGTTAGGTTTATAAAATTACGCGTGTAGTTCCATGTAATGGAGCAAAGTGAGCGTAGGAAGAGGCTTTTGTTGATGATTGGACCGCTCGAGGCTGAGGTAATTGGTATTCTCAATGAGCTTGGGGAGGCTACGGCGATGGCTATTTGGGAGGAGTTGACGAGGAGGGGTAGGAAGACCGCCTACACAACCGTGCTTACCGTGCTCAGTAGGTTGTACACAAGGGGGTTCATTAACAAGCGTGAGAAGGTGATTAACAACATTAGGCAGTATGTCTATGAGTTGGCGATTCCTTATGATGTTAAGAGTGAGATTATTAGGGAGCATGTGGATTTGATAGTTAAAATGTTCGGTAAGGATGCCATAAAGATAATAAGGGATTACCTAAATGAGATTGGTGCAAAATAAGAGCGGTAATTTATTTTTAGTGAATTACATAAACCTAGGTACCTCGCCCTGCTCGCCCTGCTGCCCTCTCTGCTGCACAACCCCTCTCTGCTCTATGTATAGCTTCAGTATGTCCGGTATCTCATTCTCACTCTCCATCTTCTTCAGTATGTCGACGTACTTGCTCGTGTGGTCTATGTCTAACTTAACGAATTCTATCGCTATGTCCCTAAGCCTCTCCTCAAGCTCCTTCAGCATGTCCTCCGGCATTATCGATGTTATCATTGGGTTGTTGAGCCAGGACTCGAAGTCCTTTAATGTCCTCTCTATGTAGTATAGCATGGCTTGGGCAGATAGTAGTAGCGAGAGCCTATCCTGGCTTGTTATGTAACCACCGTATTTCTGAAGCTCATCCATGAACTTTCTCTGGTCCTTGACCCAATTCTCCAGCCTAGTTATTAGACCAACTATGTGAGCCCTTATGGCCTGTCTTTTCAGATCCTCGGATCCCATACCCTTCCCTAACAAGTACTTCGTTGATCTCTCTATTAAACCTTTTGTACTTATTAAGTTAGAGAATCCCAAAGATTATGCCTAGGACGATCATTGTTAGGATGGGTAGGACTATTAATGTTGCGAAATGCTTCTTCCAATCAGCAACACCCAATTCTGCAGCCCTAACCATCTCGTTGAAGGAATCACCGATAACGCGGATATCATTAATTATTACTGGGTAATAATGAATACTAACGTCACTTAAACCGTTGATGCACTGCTTGACACTTCTCCTTATGTGCCTCATTATTAAGTCGTGGCTTATTAAATCACCAACAACCCTGTAGCCCCTACTCCTCGTGAACCTGGCGATGCCCGTGTATTGGTGATTATCCGTCGTTAGCACCTCAACGATGTCGAAGTCCTTACGAAACTCGCCAATTATGGCGTCAGCCAGTTCCCTCTTAAGGTTATTGCCGTCGAATATCACCAGCAGTACCCTCTTACCGTTGATTTCGAGGCACCACGTTATTAGCCCATTATCGCCAATCTCGAATTGTATGGGCCCAAATACGTACTTGGGAATGTGGATTATGCATGACTTAATATTGAGTCTTTGCTCCTCTAATTCGCCAATTTTACTTAGTATCGAGGATAGCTCGCGTAAATCATTCTCATCCCACGTATTATCGTCTGAGTAATAGTTCTGTGCATCAATGATTATTACATCATCCCAATCGAGTTTAACCCTCCTCCTTAACTCCTCGTATACGTTCAGCGGTATATCATCGCTCGATTTAATAAGCCTACTGACAATCACGAGCGACTTACTGCATAGGGGGACGTGTGTAACCCTGTAGCCCCTACCCTCTATCTGGATTGGTGGCTTCCCAACGCACACGTGATCATCATCACTATTATTACCTAGGAAATCCCTGACCTTTGATGCCACGGCTTTAACCACCTTACGTACGTCAACCCTAGTTGCTGGGTCCAACTCGTGACTGCCGATGCCGTGGAGGTAAACCACCGACTTCACATAACGACCTAACTCACTAACCAAGTCGCTGATTAGGTAGCCACCGCCAACCTTGGCTATGGGTCCCGCATGTAGTTCTGGTATTGTGACGGCACTTGTGGAATTACCATCGCGTAGCATGAATAGGTGCACCTTTACATCCCTTGTGGTTGCCTTACGGCTTAATTCGCGTTCAAAGGGTTCTGGGTACTCGAAGAGTGCGGCATATAGGTATGAGCTGAATAGTTTCAGTATGTCTATGCCTCCGTACGAGCTCTCGAACTTGAAGATCACGTAGTAGATGAATAGGAAGGAGAATAGGTAGAACACGGAGTCGAGGGCTAGGTATTTGATGATGCTTACGGTGCCTACTAGTACGTAGGAAACATACTGAATTATTAGGACTCCAGGTAATGTGTATATGGGGTAAACTATGTACTTCCTCAGTGTTTTGCCATTATGCTCAAGTCCTCTAAGTGCCATCATCATCGCACTCAATGGTAGTACTGAGGATAATGCACCAAACCCAACTATGAATTTATGCACGGCCAGGGTTATCAATAGGTCTATGAACACCACGAGAGTCGTGTTGAATAACGACGTTGATACACCAAAGCCTCTGTAGGGGTATGTGGATATCACCGCCCTCAGTGATATGAGGACTGTTAGGAAGACGAGACCGTAAACTACGAGAGATTTTACATAGGTTAATACCGTCTCACGCGTATAAAGGGTCATTAGGTAGGGGATGATTATTATCATGGCTAGCAATAAATACTTAGTTGGGCCCCCTCCCCTAAATACCATTGTATAGCCGTGCTCGAATGATCTACTCCTCACTCAGCAAAGCCCTGGGCTTAGACATTTTTAAAGCTCACTCATGCTGCACCAATTCTAGGAGGATACCGTGTAGGCTCTTGGGGTGTATAAAGGTGACAATACCCTCAGCGCCCCTGCTCGGTTCGCCTGTGATTGTCAGCCCTGCGTTTTTTGCGATGTTTATGAATTTGTTTATGTCGTCAACCTCAATGGCTATGTGGTGAATACCCTCACCCCTTTTCTCTATGAATTTGGCCACCGTGGTCTCTGGTCCAAGTGGCTCGAGGAGTTCGATCTTAGTATTACTGAGCATCACCATGACGACCTTAACGCCCTGTTCTTCCACAACTATTGGATCACTAACCCTAAGTCCGAGTTCCCTAAACTTCCTGGCAGCCTCATCAACATTTTTAATTGCTACGGCAACGTGATCAAGCCTTGGCTTATCATAATAATTAAGTAGCCTCCTTGCCGCATCCCGTGGTGATAGCTCGCCATTGATGACCTTCGACTCCAAATCCTTCGCCTCATTGAGGGATTTCTCAAGTAGATCATAGGCGTAGAGGCGCATCTCGAGGGTCCTCCTACTCCTTAATGTATTGTCTAACCTACCATTCTTCATTAACTCTCCAAACCTGTCGTCAATAACCTTCAGAAGTTCATCAACGCCATAACCATAGAGACCAGAGACCTTCAGCACGGTGGGTCTCCAGGTCTCGCCCTTTATCTCCCTCACCATATCCACCATCGCCATTAAGTCCCTGTACGTCGATTCGGATGCTGGATTGTCCGACTTAGATACTACGTATATGTCGCCAATCTCCATAAGTCCGCTCTTTAGGGCTTGGATTTCGTCACCGGATAGTGGTGGTACGAGGACTAGTATGGTATCGGCAACGTACTTAACATCGGTGTCTGACTGCCCAGCTCCGACGGTTTCCAGGAATATGTAGTCGGCGCCTGCGTACTCGAGGATGTTTATTGCGGCGACTGTCGCATAGTTAAGGCCACCACGTATGCCTCTGGTTGCCATGCTCCTGATGTATATGTTAGGTTTTGATGTTAGTTCCTGCATCCTAATTCTATTGCCCATGAATGAGCCTCCTGTGAATGGGCTTGACGGATCTATTGTCAGTATTGCAACCCTCTTGTCCTGGGGTATCTTCCTGGCCATTGTATATATTAGCGTGCTCTTTCCAGAGCCTGGTGGGCCTGTTATTCCAATGACATGGCTCCTCCTACGAACATCTAATTGGGGTTCGACACCCTCCTCAGCCATTGTTATTAACTTCGCAATAGACAACTTATCCCAATTCCTAGCCCTTTCGAGTAACTCCTCGATTTTCATTCACGAAACACCCGTCAATTTTTTAACGATATCGATGATTTCCCTAAGTGGTGTTCCAGGTCCATAGACACCGGCCACACCCATCTTAAGTAATGCATCCCTGTCTTCAGGTGGTATTATACCGCCGACAAGGACAGGTATACTCACGCCCCTCTCCCTCATAATTCTCATTAACTCCCCAATAAGCTCCATGTGGGAGCCGGACAGTATGCTTATGCCTATTAATTTAGCATCCTCCTGTATTGCAGTTTCAATAACCTGGCTTGGCGTCTGCCTGATGCCAGTATAAACAACCTCAAAGCCAGCCTCGGCCAACGCCCTTGCGATAACCTTGGCTCCCCTATCATGTCCGTCAAGGCCCAGTTTGGCTATGATTACCTTAGGCTTGGGCATTTAACCTTACTACGTTAATAATTCTATAAATCTTTTTTCGTTTAATAAATACTCGGCGGTTTATACTCGCCCCAAACCTCGCGTAACACACCCGAAACCTCGCCAACGGTTGCCTTAGCCCTAATGGCGTTGAGTATGTATGGGAATACGTTCTCATCCTCCAACTCTGCAGCCCTCCTTAGGTCATTAAGTGCCCTCTCCCAAGCCTCCCTATCACGCCTCTCCCTAACATCCCTCACCCTCTTGATACTCCTCTCCCTAGATACAGGGTCAACCCTGTGTAATTCTATGTGTAATTCCTCCTCCTCCCTGAACATGTTGACTCCTATAACGGCGATCTTACCCTCCTCAACCATCTTCTGGTACTGATACGCTGACTCAGCAATAGCTCTCTGCGGGTAGCCGATCTCGACAGCCCTCGTCATACCACCGAGCTTATCCACATAGTCTATTATCTTCATAACCTCTTCCTCGATAGTATCCGTCAACCACTCAATGTAGTAGGAACCACCCAACGGGTCTATTGAGTCGATTACACCACTCTCGTAGGCAATTACCTGCTGAACCCTCAGGGCAAGCTTGACGGACCTCTCCGTGGGTAGCGCCAGGGCCTCATCATACGCGTTAACGTGGAGTGATTGGGCACCACCAAGCACGGCGGCCAGGGCCTGTATTGTGGTCCTTATTATGTTGACCTCAGGCTGCTGCGCAGTCAATGTAGCTCCCGATGTTTGCACGTGGAATTTAAGTTTCATTGATTCAAGTTTCTTCGCGCCAAACCTCTCCCTCATTATTCTTGCGTATAACCTACGTGCAGCCCTAAACTTCGCAACCTCCTCGAAGAGGTTTGTTGTTGCAGCGAAGAAGAATGAGAGCCCTGGTGCGAAGTCATCAACACCCATCTTCCACCTGTTGATGACCCAGTTTGTGTATTCAATGGCATCAGCAAGTGTGAAAGCAACCTCTTGCACCGCGGTTGCGCCAGCCTCCCTGAAGTGGTAACCACTGATGCTTATTGGGTGCCACTTCGGCATGTTCCTTGACGTGTACGCTATTATGTCCACGGCGTACCTCATTGAGTGGAGTGGTGGGTATATGTATAGGTTCCTGGCTATGAACTCCTTAAGTATGTCATTCTGTATTGTACCATCGAGCACGGCCTTATCAATACCCATGCCCTCGGCCACGGTTATGTACATGGACAAAATCTCGGCTGCCGTGGCGTTTATCGTGAATGATGTCGTTATCTTACTAATATCTATACCATTAAATAGTATGGACATGGAGACAACCTCAGGTACAGATACACCAACCTTACCTACCTCCGGGTATGCGAGTTCATGGTCAGGATCAAGACCCAACTGGGTGGGTAAGTCGAATGCTACACTTAGGCCCGTCTGCCCTTGTGATATCAGGAACTTGTACCTCTTATTCGTATCCTCGGGCGAGCCGAAGCCTGAGTATTCCCTGAACGTCCATAGCCTCGACCTATACATTGTTGGGTATATACCCCTCGTGAACGGGTACTCACCAGGAAATCCCATCTTTTCCAAATAATCGCCCTTAACATCCAATGGTGTATATAATGGCTTAATCTCTACGCCGAAGGATGTTGCGAACTTACGCCACTCGGGAACCCTCTTAAGCGTGGGTATTAGGAATTCCCTAACCCACTCGTCGTACTTTTCCCTAAGCCTATCCGCAACACTCATTAATAATTTACAAATAATTATTTGTTAATAAATCTGTCCTTATTACGAAATACCATTTAATAAGTATTCCACGGCATCATCGACAGACCTAAACACACGACCACCAAGGCAATAGATGGCCTGTGCAACCAACTTATCGGCATGGTTTAGAACACCAATTATGTTGGATGATTGTGGGTAATCATCAAGCATTGATGATGTGATCCTACCGCACTCCCTAAGTTTAACCCTCATAGCATCGATAGCCTGAAGCTCAGGCGTCACTGCAATTACCCAACCAAGCGGTCCCCTAAACCCACGGCATAAACTCACGATCTCACTCATTAAGGTATCCTCAACCTCCTTAACCTTGCCTAACCTATCATCAGTCCCCTGCACCAGGTATGCATTCAATTGCATAGATAGGGCCATGACTATTGAGGCTATGCGGCCAGCATAATTGCCATCAAAACTCAACCTAGCATTGTTCGCTACGTTCACCAACTCATCTAGACAACCCATGAGCCTTATGGGCGCTGAGTCCTTCCTAACCCTCACCCTCTTACCAAAGAGCGGTATTACACTGTAGCCGCCATCTCCAGGGCATTTAACCTCATCATTAACCTCCTTACAATCTGCGAACAGGGGGAGGCGGCAGTTATCGCTCATTTTCTCGTTATTAGAATTAGTAAATTGTTTAAATGCCTTTCATTCTGTTAAAGTGGTGATTCTCCCTAGTTGGGGTATTACGTAGTTAAGTCCTAACCTATTCAGGGTGGTCTTCCTGGGTATCCCTCTCTCGTCCCAGCCCCTTAGTTCGTAGTACCAACTGAGCATTCGCTGATAACCATCATAATTGAGCATTGCACCCTTTAGTGGCCCCTTTGTCAGCGGTTTCTTAAACCACTTAGCCGGTGGTGTATCATATGCCCTATCCCAATGCCCATACTCCCTAACCCAAAAGGCCCTAATTAGTGTGTATATCCTATTGTTAATCGTACTAAGTATTTCCATGTTCATATCCATACCCGTGGCAGCCTTGAACAGCCTAAAGTACCAATCAAGCTCAAGCCCAACCTCAACCCACGGGAACCTACACGTGACAATCGTCTCGAAGAGCCCACCCCTTATGTCCTGCATCTCAATCAGTTTCTCAACCTTCTCCCTAGTGTAGTCAAACCTACCCCTCTGAACCTCCCAGGATATCAACCAAGCGTCCTTGTGGTGCGCCCCTATTGGGCTTGTGGCGAAGGCAAGAGCCATGCCAGGGGCAGCGTGGCAATCATACGCACTAATCTCCAGGCCCTTAACATGCATTGCGAACTCTGTAGCCTCCTGACCAAGCCTCATTGACACTGCCCTAACGCCGTTGCTGAGCAGCTTACCAAGTTCTGTTCTCTGTAGCGCTATGTCCATGGCAAGCTCTGCAGCCTTCTTATAATCGCCCCACTCGATTCCATCAGTTCTATTGATTAATCCCCTCTCCGTAGCCTCCATAGCGAATGCCATCGTATCACCCAGGCTTATTGTGTCCATACCCATCATATCGGCAATCCTATTCAAATGGGCCACCTTGGATAGGTCACCAATACCGAGGTTACTACCGAGAATCGCGATATTCTCATAATCCAACTCAGCTAATTCGCCCTCAGAGTCCTTAACCACATGGCCGCAGGCCATGACGCACTGTGGGCATGACCTAGTCATAACCTTATTCCTCTCAACAGAGAACCCGCCTATCTTATCGTAATCATCAAATTGACCCTCACTGAAGTTGTACGTCGGTAGCACACTGGCCTCCTGGGCCCACTCAACGGTTGATGTGGTGCCCTGCCTCATCCAGAATGGGTAGTTGGGTTTCGACTTCGTGGCTACCATGGCGTCAACACCGATTTTCCTAAGCATTGGGTCGGCGACCTTAACATCGCCGTGTCCCCTCATAACCACAGCCTTCAGATTCTTGCTACCCATGACGGCCCCGATACCGGGCCTACCACCACTACGCCCCTTCTGGGCAACTATCGTGGCGAACCTAACTAATCTCTCCCCGGCTGGGCCTATCATCACCATGCCCACGTCACTACCGTGTATCTTCTTTAATCGATCCTCCGTGGCGAACGCATCCAGCCCCCATAGGTCGCTGGCATCGTTAAAGTCGACCTTTATCTCCTCACCCTTATTCTCTATGTATAGGTAGGTTGGCTTCTCAGCCTTACCCTCGATAATCACCATGTCGACACCAGCCCTCCTCATGTGCACCGCAAGCCACGTACCGATATTCCCATCACCATAACCACCAGTCAACGGGCTCTTTGCGGCAACCACCAACTTACCACTGTTTGGTATTGGTAATGCTGTTAGTGGACCTACGGCGAGTATTAACTTGTTCAGTGGGCTTAGTGGGTCGACACTAGGCGGTAATTCATCCCACAGGGTCTTTATTGCAAAGCCCCTACCACCTATGAAGTTCGTGGCTAGGGACGGATCGAGAGATTGCACGGCGTATTTCCTACTTGAAAGGTCAATCCTTAATATTCGCCCACCCCAACCAAACATAACAACCACGTGTGGTTGGGCGTGTTTTATAAATTTCCTTTCCCATTGACATGTCTGGTTATACGATTGGGGCGGGACTAATTAAAAACAAACCCAATGCCTTAATTGCACACCTGGGCTAGCCTTACCAACTATATTAATGCCCAACGCTCCCTCCATAAATGACGTCTGGGCTGGACTTGAACTTGCTCAACTCATTACTTACCGACCTTATTGGCATAGCAAAGTGGTAATGCAACCTTCCTTCAGTGGGCATGGGGGTCACGAGGAGTGGGCAAAATGGTGCGGTAAATCGTCCTCGTGGGTGTGGGTTGTGGGGTTGCCCTTGCGAGGTTTTCTAGGTCGTTATTCCTCTTGATGTTGGGTGCTGTAGTATGCCAGGATTAACTCGGCTCTTAGGCGTCTGTGTGGGTGGTGCAGGTGTTCCACGACGCGCCCGAGTAGTTTAATGGCGTTTTTGCCGCGGAACACTAGGGCGTCCTTTGTTCTCCGTGACTTAATGGTGCCGGTTATGCCGAACCTCTCGGTGATTACCCTCCTCAGCACATCGAGGATGAACCTCTTCGGGCAATCCTTACAAGCCGTAATCCCTACATAGGCAGTTCTCTTATACCACACTGCCCCACCCCCATCGATTGCGCCAGCCACGAACTCCGCAAGCTCCCCATCGCCGAAGCCATCGAGTATCCTCTCGAGCTCGTCGGCGTTCAATTTAATCGGCCAGGGCCACTCATTAATGCCTAGGTCTATGTGGTATGATAAAGTGATTGATTCAGGCGTGGGTTTTTCCGCTGGCGTCTCCCTTCCCTGCGTAATATCTAGTCTCGGCATCTTTACGGTCTTCAGCAGTGTTGGGTAGAATACGGCATCGATACTATCCTTAGTATCCAGCTCCAACCTAATTTTATCATCGAGCTTCTTAATTACCAACCTACCCATGGCAAACCCAAACCAGTAGGGCCTCCTCAAATCACGCAGTGACTCCAAGCCCTTAAGCCAAGCACACGGCTCTATCCCGTGCATCCTAAACTCATCAACATCAACACCAACGAACCGCCACAACTCCTCGCACATCCTAACCTCGCTCCAACCCATCTTCCTCAGCAAATCCTCGAGTTGTCTAACGACATCGTCCCAATCATCCCGCATTACTTCTCCCTCCCAACCAAGCTGTGCCTAATATTAAATACTTTATATTGTTTTATTGACTAAACCCCTCGATGCACCAAGCCTTAAGGTTGTCGTTATTAAAGAGGGGTCTTTAAGTTAAGTGACTTTACATCATCACGTAGTGACTCGATAGTGAGTCCAAGATCACGAACCAACTCATCAAAAGTTTTTGAAATCACCACCTCCATCCACACTGCCAATATCCATCAGATACACAGGTGAGGAGGTTAGAACTTTCAATTTTCGAAACCAACTTGAAATCAATAACTAGGATGATTACGACGAACACACCCACAATCTTTCAATATTCTATTGAAATCAACTTTCGCGTGAAGCTCTAATCGACAGAGATAACGTGGTTTGGGCTTTCAATATTCTTCTATTGAAATCACCATAGGTTACTGCAAAGAACGTGGCTATGGACCTGATGATTTGATTGATCTTTCAATATTCTATTGAAATCAACCGACATAGCTGGCACTGTTGTTGAGACGTCTGCGTTGGACTACATCTTTCAATATTCTATTGAAATCAACCTCTGAATATTACGTGGAGTATGAATTGGGCGAGGACGATGATGGGCTTTCAATATTCTATTGAAATCAACATTTGTTCTGAAGTCAAGGCCAAACATAAGTGGGACCGATGTCTTTCAATATTCTATTGAAATCAACAAACCAACAAGCCACGTATTCACAGCTCTACCGCGAGTTCGTGCAGCTTTCAATATTCTATTGAAATCAACTTAAAATAACTCAGGAACTGAACACCGCCACGGGCATCATCACTTTCAATATTCTATTGAAATCAACAGCAAAGGCAATTACGTGAGGAACTGGAGTGCGATTGTGTCCTTTCAATATTCTATTGAAATCAACTTAGTGATATTATAAACGAGGCACTTGGTGATATTGGCAAACTCTTTCAATATTCTATTGAAATCATCTCAAAGACCTACCAGACATAAGACCTGCCCTGGGCTATATCAATCTTTCAATATTCTATTGAAATCATCTCATCAAGAAAATGGACGTTACAGATCCTGCCCTGCGCTTTTTCACGCTTTCAATATTCTATTGAAATCATCCGCCGCGTTTGTTTTTGTCTGGGGTTTTAAAGTTTTTCCTCCCCGTTGTTTGGTTTTCGTGGGAACATATTTCTGCTTCTAATGCTTATGGTTCGTGCCTGTTCCCACGGTCTGCTTTGGAAATTGAATTAATGTTCCCACGGAATTTCAATTCCCACGGCAACGACTTGTTCCCACGATAAATAGTCAAACATCAAGTGTAGAAAATGCACGAGGTCGTGCATTTCATACGAAAAGCCTCGACAACGAAAACGTAGCGTGGGAATTCACGAATCCGTGCATTGCCCTTATTGTCTATTGCACGGTCTCGTGAAGCCTTAACCATCGATGGTTGGGTTTGTCGTTGGTGGGTTTTTGTTACGGGCTTTCTATATGCCGTGCAGGAGGTGTTGGAGGCGGAAGTTAGGGCTATCTATGGGAGAGACTACATCGTTACATTGGTGGTTCACGGGGGAGAAACGATCAGGCTACATGGGCTAGCCATGCATCATGCCAACACCTAGGAACTAAGCTAATCCCAACACTTCACAGTAGCGACGAATCAAATACCGAGCTCAATAACTAAACGAAACACAGAGGTATAAAGCCTTACTCCGTGTAGGGTTGATTAAGTCCGTCTCACTAGTTTAAAATCAAACGTGGTAGAGGAAGAGTTTGGCGATTGTGTGCTTAAACGGCTCGTTGCTTAGGTCGCAGCATGCTTTGTGGGTCTCGAGGAGTAATTTCGTGAGTAGTTTTTCGCCAACGTTCGCAGCTCCATAGAGTGCGTGTGCCTTGGCTAGCTTCTCCTCGCCATTGATTAGTGCGTAAAGCATGAAGGCTAACGAAGCCCTTGAGTTTACGGGGGTGATTAGTCGGGCTAGGGACTTGCCATCAAGCCCATTCACCAACCCCCTAAACTCATTAAATACCGTGTCGACGTCGACACCGAGTTCCCTAAATGAGTTCAACCTTACAATCAATACTTCCCGAAAGGCATTGATTAACCACTCTCTTAATTGCGTAACGGCGGTAATGTTTCCTTTAACTGCTAGGATGGTATTTACGCAGTCCTCATCGATGAATGCTTTGCATAACTTAATCCCATCTTCAGGGCTTATCGCGCCGAAAATAACCATCAGCGCGGGCAGGAACTTATTGCGTATATAAGGTCCGAATGCGTCAACTAGTTCCCAGGGCGCAACACTAAGCCTACCCTTAAGCTCACTGCCTAGTTGGTCCTTTCTATCCTTTGAACCGAGTAAGGCGTTGAGTACTAGCCTGGTCAGGACCGAGGCTTGCTTATCGGCGTTCAGTACCCACCAATGTTTCTCAAGCAGCTCGTTGATCTTTTTGCCATCACCCGTTAGGGCTAGGGATACGAGGTAGCTGCCGAGCATGTTCGATACGATGTTGAGGTACCTAGCCGTGGGCTTGAAATGCTCCTCATTGAATGCCTCCTCGTACAATTGCCTAAACCCATTAACCAACTCATCACCAACCAACGAGCCCTTAATAGCCTCGGCACGCAGTGCCAGGTCGCGATTAGCTATGTAGTCTTCATGGGCATTCATCTCTCTAAATTCCTTAGCTGCCTCGTTAAATAGTCTCGCCGCTTCATCGAATTCATCGTTATTGAGTTTATAAAGCGCCAATGCGTGCTTAAAGAACGATGTTACGTTGAGAATTGCTGTCTTAACCGCTTCCTCATCAGCCTTTATGGACACGGACTCGACGTAACTCATGAATTCCCCGTCGCTCATTAACTCCTGAATCTTCCCCCTCAATTTGCCTAGTTCCTCGGCGACCTCGTTGACCTTATTGGCCATATTGATGCTGAACATATTCTCCATAAACCACCCCATGACTCCCTGCATTAATGCCGGGGCTAGCGCGATTGCCCACGCTATGGCGCTTAGGCTAGACTTGGACTTGTCAAGCTCATTAAGTAAATAAAGGACCCTGCTAATGACACTCTTGACCTCATCGCTTAGGTATACAGGGTATGTTCTAAGTAGGTTGGCGTAGGTGGTTATTGCATGTACGAGGGACCAAGCATGTTCCTTAATCGCATAGCCGTAATTGTCCAGGGTTTCATTCAACTCCTCAAGTACGTACTTGACCGTGTCGAGGTCGAGGTTCGCCATATTCGATATGGAGTTTAGTAGTTCGAGGTACCTGTGCGGTGCCTTGCCACGCAATGGCTTTAAGGTGCGTAGTATTGGCGTAATGAGGCTTTGTGGCGAAACATCCTTTATGGCGAATGACGTAAAATGCAGTACCACATCGGCACCGCTGGGCTCGACGTACTTACCTAACTCAGTGGCCCTAGCTATTATCAGGGCTAACCCAAGGCCATAAGGTCCAGCAACCGCTAGAGGGGTGTCCCTGACGACGCTGAGGACTCTCCCTATCTCGTCAATAACCTCGTTGTACCTACTGACGAATGCCTCGGTCAAGGCACGTGCGTGATTCTTGATTAGGTACCATATTAATGGTGGGATTACGTTACCAACGAGTAAGTAATCGTCAATGCCACACCCCTTCAAGGCATCGCTGAGGAACTTGGCATCATCTCCAGGTAAGTCCTCGGGCCTAGGCACTACGATACGCTCAGTCAGGACGAGCCCTATGATTAACGCAACCCTCCTCCAGCAGTTACTGAAGCTCCTTAGTGCGCCTGTGAATTCCTTGCCGTAGTTGTCTGCGAAGTACTCAACGGCGCTATCTCTATCCTTTACTTCATTCGAGACCTCCCTCAACGACCTCCTAACAGTTCCTAGGCTCCAGGGCTCCAACGCGTCACCAAGCTCCTCGCACTCCTCACCCTTACCCACAATGCAGTCGAGTAGTTCCTCAATCGCCTCCTCGATTAGGTCGTTCTGCCTAATAGCCAACCAACCCCTCAACTCCTCACCCTCCGCACTCTGGAGCAAACCCGCTCCCCTCTTCTTACCAATTAACTTGATGATGCCCGGCGTCAGTATTGGGATGCCAGGCCTCGTCATATTAACGAACGGCCTCCTCAATGCGAAGACCTCAACCAAAGCCTCAGCCGTTTTGGGGTCTTCGTGTACCCTGAAGAGTGAGTTTATGTACTGTATTATGAGTGCTTCAGCCTTACCCCCGGCCTCGCTAATCAACCTCTTAACCTTGTCAACACTGCAGTTATTCCTTGCCAGCTCCTCGCCGATGAGCCTGGCTATTAGTGCGTGGCCTGAGTCGAACCCAGCCACTTTACCGGCCAAATCATTTAGTACGTTATCGCTTAGTGCGCACCCGCTGGGTTTATCCCTCGCCTTCGTGTACTCCCTAATCAACCCGGCTAGGAACTCGACATCGTTCAGCGAAGCATCGAGCCTGTGGCTCTCCAGTGAATCCCTTATTTCCTCGCTCAATGCATCGTAAACATCACTCGGCAGCACAATGAGCGTGAGCAGTCTCGAAGCTTTGGGGCTTATTGAGTTTACAACATCCATCAAGTTCTTTACCGTCCTCTCAATATTGGCTTGCATGGGTGACTCCACATCAACGCCCACCTTCTCGTGGGCCCTGGTCGACACAGGGTCGTATAGTATGAGCAACCTACCGAAGTACTCACCGAACCTCTCACCGTAGTTCTCGATAAATGCTTCAAATCTTGAGCGGTTGTCCTCATCAAGCGTTACAACACGCGCGATTAGACCAACCTCGTGCTTGCTCATTAACTCCCAAATCACGGCCGCAGCCAGTGTCGACTTACCAATGCCCTTAGGCCCAACGACCACAACAACACCATCACTCACAAGCCTACCCCCAACCTCATTAACCAACTCACCGAACCTACCAGCCCTAACAATGCTGTGGTACCTATCCTCAACCCTAACCCTCAACTCGTTGTTTTCAACACCGATGTTCGGATAAATCGCTCCTTTCGCGAACTCATTGGCATCAGCCGTGAAAACCCCCGCAGGCAACCCCCGCCTAAATAACCTCACCTTCTCCCTAAGCTTCTCAACCACACCTCCAGAATCAACGCCAGAACCACCCATTCAATACGGCATCGACCAATTACATATAAGCATTGCCCAACGATCTACCCAACATAGCCGCGAACAACCCCAGACACCACACGATGGCTCAAAAAGCCATCCTAAATCATCGAAAAAGCCCCGAAACTATAACCACGTTGGCAACACTCGACGTAACCCGCCTAAATGCGTTACTCACCAGGTTGTCCATGGACATGCTAATCCACGCAGGGGAATCAATAGTGAGGAGGGTGGGCAACGAGGAACTCACGAAAATCAAGCCACGCCAGGAAGCCAATCCTGCTTCAATTCTTTTGTTTTAGATTCCCCTAGAGCCGGGTGTGGTTCTTATCGTGCTCCAACTACTCGGTGGTGCTTCAATTCTTCTGTATTAGATTCTGGACTTAGTGAACGAGATACTCAAGGCCGAGGCTGCCTTGCTTCAATTCTTCTGTTTTAGATTCACAAAATACATTAATGTGAAGTGTACAAGAGGCGAGTATAGGTATAAGCTTCAATTCTTCCGTTTTAGATTCACCCTGGCGTTTACCTTATCGCTGACGTTGCTTATTGTTATTTTCATACTGCTTCAATTCTTCTGTTTTAGATTCCTCGTTCTTTTTCGCCATGCTTTTTGCCGACCTGCCCCTCAGCACCGCTTCAATTCTTCTGTTTTAGATTCGGGGTACCTTATACATGGGGTTAGAAATGGCAAACCAAACAAACCGCTTCAATTCTTCTGTTTTAGATTCCGGGTTGTGGCTTTATTTACTCCTTTTTAAGTTTTCCCTACCCCGTTCACGGGTTCTCGCCAGAGGGTTTATCCACCCCCATGCTCACGACTCGTGAAGTCTCTGACGATCTGGCGATTACGACACACGTAAGTCTCTGACGGTCAATTCAATTCCTCAATGTCGTGGGGGCTCTTACGGCAGGGTAGAACGTTTATCACTACGCTAGGCCCTTGGTCGAGGGCTCCAGCTCGATTATGGCCTGCCTCCTTATTGGCCCGGTGATGACTAGGGCCTTCGTTGTTAGCCCTGCCATGTGTGGTGGTAGGGCTGTGGTTAGCCACCTGACGACCTCGTTGGTTAGGTTCAACACCTTAGCCACCTCGTTAACATGGGCATTGCCATGGTTCAAAGTAATCATTAGTTATGTTCTGGGGCGGTGTGTTTACCCGGTTATCGTTTGATTAGCCATTATTGTGCCTGGTTCCGTGTACAACGTGTTCCAGGGGTGGATGTGGATTAGGCGCAAACGGCGATGCCTACCATGCACGTAATTACCCTCATCTTATAATTATCGTCTACTCATGGGCCCTCGTGTTGCTCTACGTAGATGAGTCTATGCCCATTGAGTCTTAGGACCTTGATGTTTATTCCGTAGAGTTTGGATAATGTGTTTTCATTAATTATATCGTCTGGGCTTCCCATTGCCAATAACTCGCCATCCTTTATTGCGACGACCCAGTCGCTGGATAGTGCTAGGTCTATATCGTGGCCTGCGGTTATCACGGTGATATCCCTCTCATCCACAATCTTCCTGAGTATGGAAATTACCCTGTACTTATTGCCGAGGTCTAGGTTGGATGTTGGTTCATCAAGTAGTAATAGCGGTGCCTTGGAAACCAGGGCCCTGGCTATTAAGATAAGCCTCTTTTGCCCAGTGCTTAATTCATTGAACATTCTATCTACCAAGTCCTGGATGCCCAGGAAACGTAGGGTGTCGTTAATATCCTCATCACTAACCCAACCATCACCACCCCTGGCACTGCGCATTATGTCCCTAACCGTTAGGATGACCTGTGGGTTTATCTCCGCTGGTGAGTACGAGATGTACCTGGGCAAGTCCCTTATGGGTATTGAATCCACGCTCTTGCCATCTACGTATACGTACCCACCAAAGATCCTGGCATACTTAATTAGGGCTCTGAGCATCGTTGTCTTACCAGACCCGTTTGGGCCCAATATCGTGGTTAGGCCAGGCCTCGGTATATTAAGCATGATGTCCCTGATGATGGGCTCGTCATAACCAATACTAGCATTCACAAACCTAACCGCGTAACTACCCATGCCCAACACCCCTAAGCAGTATTAGCAATACGGGGACTCCAAATAGGCTCGTTATTGCCGTAATCGGCATAACCACACCAGGGATTACCACCTTACTGACCACGTTTGCGTAAAGCATGATTGTGGATCCCGAGATTATCGATAGGGGTATCACCCTGGAATTATCGGAACTCTTCAGCAGTAGTCGTGTTAGGTGTGGGGTTACGAGGCCTACGAAGCCTATTATTCCCGTGAAGGATACGGATATTGCGGTTAATAGGCCGGTTAATGTAATGAATATGGCCCTTGAAAACCCTGGATTAACACCACCTGCCTGGGCAACCTCATCGCTCATCATCAATAGATTCACCTCACGGGCACTAACTATTATGTACGCCATGGTCGGTAAACTGACGCAAGCCATTGCCAAATCCTCATTCCAGTTAATACCACTGACTGTGCCAAAGAGTAGGTAGACGATGGCTGGTAATGTCGGTATTATCGTTAGTAGGTATGTGTCGATCATCATCACAATTGATGAGAACATTATGGAGACTCCAATACCGGCAAGTACGAGCGATAACCAACCACCCCTACCGAAGGTTAGAACGAGGGCTATGGCAACCATTGCACCAATGAAGGAGAACACGGGCATCAGCACGATCGAGAATGAACTTCCAATCCTGGAGGTAATGCTGATTAAAAGTCCAATTAGGGCGCCAAGTAAGGCACCTGAGGCTGTGCCTGTGACGTACGGTTCAGCGAGTGGGTTCCTGAATAGTGATTGCATTACGGCACCAGCCACGGATAGGTTTGCGCCAACCACGATGCAGGCTAGTAACTCGGGTAGTCTTATGTCCAGGATTATAACCCTATAGACTTGGGGTGGGTCAAGTAGTTTATTCACTGGTATTATAACCTCGCCAACCATTATGTTCAGGATTATGCCCAGGAGTAGTAATGGTATGAAGATCCAGAGGTATTTGATGAGGGATTTGTTGTGCGTGAATCATCACCCACTTAACGTCAAGTTTAGGTTAGGTTTCACATACTCCATAACCCACTGGGAACTTATGTAATGGGGGATCTCCGTGGAGTTAAGCCCAAAGGAGCTTGGATGCAGTATCATTGCCAGAAGCAGTGCGCCATAGACAGACAGGGGTCCAGGTTCCTCGATGAGGCTTTGGGCTAGGTTGCCCAATATGTAAACATGCCCTTCCTTAACCGCATTCGTGGTGTTAATCCCGGGTATTGAGAGTATCGCCTGCAGGGTAGCGCTATAGTTACCCATGAAATCATCAGCAATTATGTAGTCCGGGTTGGCAATTATTAATTGGGTTGGAGTTATGGTTGGGTACATGCCAGTAAATGGGTCATAACCACCCGCAACGGTTATGTAGTAACCAATGAATGATGAGTTGCCGGCCACATATATTGGGTTATACCAACTTAGATAGGCCACGGTGACGGGTTGGGCATTGGTTACATGGCTTCTCACATAATTGAGTATATCACCCATCCTACCCACAACCAACTCACCCCTACTCGTAACACCCAGGGCCTTAGCCACGAGCGTCACGTCATTGTAGATGCCCGTCACGTTGGTGTTGTCGGTACCTCCTATGAAGATCACAGCTATGCCACTATCAGCCAGCGTCCCTGTGTCCTCAACGAACTGGTAATTAAACCCAGCGTCTGCGCAGATGAGTGATGGATGGGCAAGTAGTATTGGCTCTAATGGCGGTGTTGGGTATATGCTACTTATTATTGTGGCATTACTCGGTACAGTCACACCCAGGTAGTTAAGTAGTTGCTTTGAGTATATGTCTAGGAGGACGACCTTATTACCAAGACCTAACATATACACTATCTGGGCGCAGTCAGGACTTACTATGCCTATTGTACTCGGTTGAGACTGTATCGTGACATTACGCCCAAGGTAATCAATATTCGATAAGGGATAATGAGGACTTTGTGGCTTATGTGCCATTTGAACTAGGTAGTACGTTATGGCTACTATCACGACTATTGCTAAGACCGCGCCGACTATGGTGGCCTTCGAAATTCCACTCGACATACGGCGGTAGGATTCATATCCTATTTATAAACACTTTCTACCACGAAAACCAACAGGCAAACCATAATTATCACTGACCGAGTGCCAGCCCATCACCTCTAATATCAGCATGAAGGAGTCTTCTTCCATCATCCATGAAGGCTAGTATACTCGCCACACCAGTACTGCCTGGGTACCTAACGACTTGGTGAGGCTCCGTTAGTCCCGCAACCTCAAAGCCATCCTCAATTATTAAGGACTTCCTATCCCATAGGAATCTCGGCGCATCTATCGCCTCAACAGGGCTTAATCCGTAATCAACCATGTTCGTAATAAACAATGTGTGTTGTTGTGGTCTAAAGTGGGCGCCTGATGTACCAAGTGCATACTTCGGTTCCTCCTCCTTGGTGATTATCACCGTGCTGAGTGTGTGTAATGGTCTCTTCCTAGGCATGAGGATGTTTGGTCCATCCATTGAGAAGTCCGATGCCCTGTTGTTGAGGGTTATGCCATACCTTGGCTCGGTAATTAGTGATCCGAAGTGATGATAGAGGCTTTGGATTGCGCTGACTATGTTCCCTTCCTTATCAACAACCACGAAATACGTCGTATCTCCAGATCCACGTAATTGGGTCCTAGACCTGGTGATATATTCGGAAAGTAGGAAGCCAACATCGAGTAGCTTATTCACAGGCACCTCGACGAACCTTGGATCACCAACATACTTATCCCTTAGCTCATACGCAATCCTGTAAACCCCTAGGTAAGTCTCTATCCTCCTGCGTGAGAAGACCTCGCCTGCGTCCTTTATGGTCTCGAGGATCTTGAGTATCATCAATGTCGTTATTCCCTGGGTGTTCGGTGGTGACTCGTAGATCGTGAAGCCCCTATACTCCGCACTCAGTGGGTCGCGCCACTCGGGTTCGTACTCCCTCAAGTCGTCCATCTCCATAACACCACCCATTGATTGCACGTACTCAACCAATGCCTGACCAACCTCTCCCCTGTACAGTATGTCTGGACCATGCTCCATCACCAACTCGAGGGTTTTCGTTAACGGCTCTATCCTAATTAGGCTCCAGGGTCTCGGAGTTAGTGGGTATGTCCTCCTAAAGCCCTCGTTATCCTTCACCTCACCAATCACGGCATTAATAGCCCTGGTGAAGCTGGGACTTGCTGGGAATCCCTTCCTGGCGGTCTCTACGACAGGCCTAACCAATGAAGCCCACTCGGCACTACCAAATCTTCTCCACAGTGCATGAAGACCAGCCAGTAGCCCTGGGACGACTGGTGATAATGGGCCCTTCAAAGGCACGGCACTCAATCCACGCTGGGCCAGTAACTCCTTACTTAACCTCCTTGGCGCCCAACCGCTGGCATTTAGGAAGTAGACCCTGCCATCCTTGGCTGAATAAACCATGGCGAAGAAATCCCCGCCCAAACCACCGAGGTGCGGTTGCGTTAGTGCGAGGGCTAGGGATGTGGTTATTGCAGCGTCTATTGCGTTACCGCCTAGGTTTAATACATCGACGCCTAGCCTACTCGCAACAGGGTGTTCTGAGGAAACACCACCTAGTTCTGTTATCCAGGGGGGTTTAACCGCACCACTTGACTTCACGGATATTGGTAATGACACAGCAACCTGCAAATCTAGCCTTAAAGAGTATTGCGCAGAAAAATAGTTAGTGCGCTCAAGGAATCATTTAAATTATAGATAACAAAATTAATTTAACACTAAGGAGATAAACCATGGACACCGAGGCCAAGTGGACCTACATAGGGAGTATCACAACCCCCGTTGGGTTCACCAGATTTTCATTATTCAACAAACATGGTGCGAAACTTAGGGCGGCATTGATCATGCTTAATGCAATCCTTGACTTCCTAGGATCTGGGGTATTGGATATGGTACCCATGGGTCCCGAGAGGGAGTTGATAAACAGGGATACCGAGAAGTCCCTCAGGGATTACTTTGATGTTGATAAGAACGTAGTGATACAGAGGCTCGGTCGAGATAGCATTATCATGTTAAGGGTGAACCCATCACTCATGGTGAGGATGCTAATGTCGTGTAATGGCAATTGTAAATGCTACGTCGATGATGTAATAACAAAGGCTAAGGGTAATATTACGAAGTACCGTGACATGGTAATGAACGCGTTATCTAGGTTAGGAAGGATATTCAATATCGAGACACCTAGGGTACTGCTTACGCACAATCCCACGGTCTTTGGGAAAATCATGCTGATGGGGAGAGAGGAGGTCATCACACTATCAGTGTGGGATATACTCAGGGCTCAGGTTTTCATTGGTGGTGAACCAACAGTTGATGGCATAAGTGACATAATTGATACCGTGGTTCACGAGTTCCTGCATTACCTGCTTGATAAGCGATACTTAATACCAGCAGCGTTTATTGAGATGACGAAGAGGATACCCAGTGTTTTTGATGATGGGATTGTCCATGAGTTAATAACGTGGACATTAACACCTAGCGTAAGCCGTTATGTCGCCCAATGCATTAAATATGGGAATGCGAACAAGGTTAATATCATCGATACCTACCTAATTAAGTATCCTGTTAAGAGGAGACACGTGATTGCTACCAGGAAGGTAATAAATGAGTTAGTGAGCTTCCTAGATGGAAGTTGTGGATGAATTTCGCGGAAAAATTAATTAATACTATTGTAGAGACATAATGCAATATGGGTAAGAGGGTCGTAATAATAGGTGGAGGTGCGGCAGGTGCTTCAGCCGCCGCCAGGGCTAGGAGACTCGATCCAGAGGCTGAGATTATCATGATAGATAAGGGTCTATTCATAAGCCATGCGCCCTGCGGGATACCTTACTACGTGGGTGGCGTTGTTAAGGATGCCCATGAACTAGCCATATACTCACCTGAGGAGTTTGCTAAGGAGAGGAGGATAATCGTTAAGATAAATGCCGAGGCCTTTGATATAGATACTAAGAATCAGGTTGTCCTAGTCAGGGAGGGTGGTGAGGTTGTTAAGTATCAATGGGATGTGCTCATAATAGCCACGGGAGCTAAACCCATAACCCTCCCCGTGGAAGGTCATGACCTAAATGGAATATTAACACTCAGGCTTCCACATGAGGCACCGATGCTTAGGGAGGAGGTTGAGAGGGCTAGTACTGTTGCCGTTGTTGGGGGTGGCTACATAGGCCTTGAAATGGCTGAGGCTCTCAGGGACCTTGGTAAGAAGGTCCTGCTCTTCGAAATGATGCCTCATGTACTGCCGACAACGTTTGATGAGGACATGGCTAAGTTAATCCATGATGAGTTGGTTAAGAATGGGGTTGAACTGCACCTAAATGAGAGGGTTGTTGGGTTTAAGGGTGTTAATGGGCATGTGAATAAGGTAATTACCGAGAAGGGTGAGTACACCGTAGATAAGGTGGTGATGGGTGTCGGCGTCAGACCTGACACAGAGCTCGCCGAAAAAGCTGGCGTTAAGCTCGGCGAGACGAAAGCGGTCTGGGTTAATGAGTACATGGAGACCTCGGTTCCAAACATATACGCTGCAGGTGATGTTGCTGAGACGTGGAGCCTAATAACTGGTAAAAGGATGTACGTGGCACTAGCCCCACCAGCGAATAAAATGGGTCAAGTGGCTGGGGCAAACGCCGTTAAGGGCAGGTTTTTAAAATTCCCTGGCGTACTTGGCACGGCTATAACTAAGGTCTTCAATCTATACGTGGCCAGAACAGGTCTTACGGAGAGGCAGGCTAGGGAGGAGGGGTTCAAACCGGTATCGGCAACCATAAGGGCCAGGACAACGGCGCACTACTATCCGGTCGGCGTTCCGGTGAACATCAAGATGATTGCAGATGAACAAAGCGGCAGGATACTTGGTGTACAAATAGTAGGCCCTGACAAAATAGTTGCCGGCTACATAGACACTGCAGCGGCTCTGATAGGTAGGGGTGCAACGATAGATGATGTGTTCTTTGCCGACCTATCATATGCACCACCGACAGCCCCTGTCTGGCACCCATTAATTACGGCAGCGAGGGTTCTATCTAAGGGCAAGTATTGATAGCGTGCTAATGACAAGTCTCGCCCCTTCTTGTTGTGAGTGGCTTTTAAGTCTGGTTGTTGCTTTTCCTTATGAATGTTGTGTAGGGCTGTGGCTGTTGAGCTTGAGGTTACTAAGGAGCTCAATAAGTTGCTTTGCTCTGTTGAGGAGGTTTACAAACGCATTGTTCGTGAGGTCGTTGAATACGCCGTTGAGAACAATGTTACGGGTGCGAGTCAACTCCATGGGCTGTTTTATCACAAGTATAGGAGTGAGTACCCAAGCCTTAACTCGCAATTGGTCGTCCAAGCCATTAAACAAGCCTCTGAGATCGCCAAGTCATTTATTACACGAAGGAGGAAGGGCTTGGTGAACAAGCCCTATCCTGAGGTTAGGAGCGTCTCAATTAGGTTTGCAAAGGATACATGGAGTTATGAGGAGTTCGTTAAATCAGTAGCCCCAGTCAGGCTCGCCATATCACCCATCAGCACCGGTAAGAGAGGTAGGGGTGGCAGGAGATTCGAAGCCTGGTTAAGGCTTCATAAGAGATTTTGGTTGCTTTGGTGGAGGGTTTTGAGTGGTGAAGCCGAGCTTGCGTCTACGTTGATTATTAAGCGTAGGGCTAACAAGTGGTATGCCATATTCGTCTTTGAGCTGAAGCCCAGGGAGGAGGAACCAAAATCAATCATTGCCTTCGACATTAACGAGAACACCGTTGCTGTTGGTAGGATTGATATCGAAACCACCGTGAGCAAGGTGGCTGATTGGAATAGGCAATACCTAACACCACAGCTCTACATGATAAGGACTGACTTCGGTAGGCTAGCCAAGAGGTATGAGGCGATTCGAAACAAAATAATCGAGAAACTCAAGCCCGAATTTGCATTACCGAGCGGTAATTACGTGAACGTAACGAACACCAGGGAGTTCAGGAAGCAGGTGAGGAAATTACGAGAAAGGGATAGGAAGGTTGGTCGTGTCAGGCATGTGGCTAATGAACTAACAAAAACGCCAGGGATTATTGTTACCGAGGATCTCGGTGAAAGACCTCAGGATGAGATGATTAGTGATCTTGAGAGTGGAGGGCTAAGGCATAGGATCAAGCAAACACCATTCAAGGCTTTGGAGAAGGCTGTGAAGGATAAGGCATTGGAGAGGGGTTCGAGGATATTCCACGTATCATCCTATAGGAACAGTAGGGTTTGTCCAATACACTTCACAAGGCTTGAGAGCACAGATGATTGGCACACATTGCAATGCCCACTTGGTCACCTCGTGGATAGGGATTATGCATCCATACTCAATATGATGTGGAAAGTAACGCCAGAAGCATGGACAAAGGGAGTATGGTGGGGCTTGAGGAAAAAGATGAACTGGAGAGAGTATGGCAAGTCAAACCCACTTGTTCCACACGAAATCGTGCAGTATTTACACGCCACACTCAAGGAATTCAAGGCCAGCCTAGAACAAAGCCCCGCGGTGCTGGCCCGGGGCGACCCCATGAACCCAGCCAGAGGAGCCGATGAAGGCTGGGCGAGGAAACCACCC